>JAQVDB010000029.1 GCA_028698525.1 Clostridia bacterium | reverse complement strand
CTCTCAACTCCTGTGAGGGCATTAATTATATTAACATCATGGTTGATGAGTGTCAATAGGTTTTTGTCTGTAGTTTCCCAATTTATCATCAGAAAAATACATAAAAATCATTATTATTAATAACATTGTTTTTTAAGATTATATCACTGCTTTATTATATTTTATGTAGCCCTGTCTATAATTTTTCAAAGTTCTATTTGAGGAAGGCTCTAGCTGTATCAATATTGTATTAATAATGTATATAAAATTTTTAACTATACCTAAAAATCGCCCACTTACATTAAATTCCGGGATTATCGTTATGCTATACATAGCCTATACTTAAAGTTACTACATTATTATAGCCATAAAATATATTAATAGCCTTAACTATCTCGCTTGGTATACCATCCGATAACGCTTTCTTGTTTTTATTTATATATGTATCTAGAAATATAAATAAGTCTGAACTCGGAACAGTCCTTGCACTAATTCTCGTTAACAATGAAAATTCAATAACCAAGGCTGCTTGATAAAAAAACAACCATTATATTGACGCCTGCTAATAGTATCTGGTATTATTATATGTAAATTCTCTGCTTAAATCTTTTTACACAAAAAATAAATAAACTTATTTTGAATTCGGTTTATTATATTTACATTTGTATATCATTATTTATAACATAATATTTAATTATGTATCCAAATGATATAGAAGGAGGATTTTTATGTCAAACAAAATACAAATTATAACCGACAGTACTGCATACTTTACAAAAGAAGATGCTTTAAATAAAGGAATAGAGGTTATTCCTCTATCATATACATTTGAAGAAAACAATGTAGAAGAAGGATTCCCCGGGGAGTTTCAAGTCTTTTTTGAGAAACTTGCTAAATCAAAACAATTCCCTACCACATCTCAACCATCAATATCTTCATTTAAATCAAAATTTCAAGAGATACTAAAACAAGATAAAGAAATAATTGTAATAGTATTGTCCTCTGAACTGAGCGGGACATATTCCAGTGCTTTTACAGCTGCACAACAAACCAAACCGGAAATGATATCGGTAATTGATTCTCAAACCACCGTATCAAATTTGAGAATATTGGTAGATACAGCAAATACTATGGCTCACAACGGAGAATCAAGAAAAGATATAGTAAAGGAAATAAACAGGCAGAAACAAAACATGGGAATACGTCTAACAGTGGATACTCTTGAATACCTCAGGAGAGGCGGCCGACTAACAAATATTCAAGCCTTTTTAGGATCTATCATGAACATCAAGCCAATAATTGGACTGATTGATGGACGCCTGGAGGCGGTAAGAAAAGTAAGAGGAAAAAATAAAGCGATAGAATCTATGCTTTCAGATATACCTGAAAATGTACAATATATCTTCATAAATCATGTGATGGCTTATGAAGATGCAAATGCTTTAAAAAACATAATCAAACAAAAGTTCAAAAATGCACTTATTACTGTAGATGAATTAGGACCTGTAATAGGATCTCATATAGGACCAAAAGCCATCGGTGTATGCTATAAATGGTGAATATTTGTCCTATTAAAAAGGGAATAATATTTATAAAGGGTATATACAAATTCAATATAATATACATTCAAATAAATAGTTCTGTAGAGGTGAAAAAATTTTGCTAAAGAAAACTGTAATATATACATTAATTACAATATTAGTCCTTGTACCTCTCGTTTCCTGCAATAAATCCCCCAGAAAACCTGAAAGCAATTTAAAACAACAAAAAGACTATCCTCCCAAGTCATTGAATAACATTGAGTCAAACATTGAAAAGATAATAAAAGATACAGGTAAATCCACAGTTGAGAATAAATCAAATAAAAAGATAAAATGGGAAGAAGTAGATAGAACATCAAAAAAAATACATGAGGAATGGAATTCATATGAAGTACAAGCAATTAAGAACAAAGGATCAAAAGCAGCTATAACTAATTTTGAACAGCAGTTAAATAAAATGACTGATATGATTTCCTTAAAAAATAGACAAAAAACATTTGAATCTGCAAATGAGTTATATCAATATGTACCTGATTTTTTAAAACTTTACAAGCACAATGCCCCTCCTGAACTTAAAAAGATAAAATACCATGCCCAAAAGATATTATTATTAGGAGAAAATAATAGGTGGGATCAAACAAACAGTAATTTATCGCAAATAAATGAATTATGGAATTCGTCTAAAAATAAAGTAAAGAAAGAAAACCAAGGGACCGCACAAAAAATAAGCCTATCTATTAAAGATTTTGAACAGGCTGTAAATAAAAAAAATAGCGAAATACTCAAAATTAAAAGTGAAATACTCATTAAAAATATAGAATCAGTAAGATAGAAGAATGAAAACTCATTCTTCTATTTTGGGTATTCTGTCTATCCTTTTATCGGTAAACACATCTGTTTCATCTGTGCTTTTTGTAGAAAATTCTGATATAATTGCACCTTCAGGCCCTGCTTGAAACCAATGAAATGTATCCGGCATAATTGTACACTGTTCTCCCGGATTAAGCTCGATTTCTTTAAAACATGTAAGATATTGACTATAACCTTCCGGTATCTTTGCTTTTATGTCACCCATCTTTTCCCCCGGCAGATATAGATATACCTTACCCCATCTGCATCTAAAGGTCTCTTCTTTGCCAGGCACTCCATCTACAGTAGGGTGTTTGTGCTCTGGGCATATTTGCCCGGGAAATAAAACCATCTCTTTAGCACATACTCTATCGGTATTAATATAGACCAATAACTGCAAGCCTATTTCATGCTGACGATTTAAATCAAAGTCTGCTACCTCTATTTTATCTTTTTCCTCATCTGTTATAACTATATTTGCCTTATCAAAATATTCGATAGTTTTTTGTCTGATCTTTTGGTACTGATCTCTAGTTAACATAAATAATTCCTCCTATAAAAGGAAATAAATTCTACCCTCCCCCACTTAATACATTGCTTTAATTAAGTCTGCTATATAATATATTCTACATTCTTTATAGAAGTCCTGCTTTTTTTTAAAATTAATTTATATTTTTGAAAAAATCTTGAAAAACTACACTGACAGCCCCTATAACACCCATGTCACTTCCAAAGGAAGTAGGTACTATTCTTATATCCTTGCTATGTTGCAGGTATATCTTTTTCCTTGCAAAAGAAACTGCTTTTTCAAGATATTCCGGACATTCCAATGCAAGATCCCCACCTATTACTATCATTTCAGGGCTGTATAAATTTATTATATTATATATTCCCAATCCTAAATTTCTAGCTGTTTTATGGACTATTTGTTTGCTGAGTTTATCCCCCTTATTTGACGCTGCTATAATCTGATCTACAGTCAATTTTTCTATATCCTGCACTATTTCAGTTAAAATAGTGTCAGTACCTCCTTTTATTTCGTATATTGCTGAATTTTTCATATACAATCCTGATGCCATGGCCTCTAAACAGCCATAATTACCACAGGTACATTTTGGTCCGTCTATATCTATCATCATATGTCCTATCTCGCCTGCACCATCTCTAAATCCATGATATATCTTTCCATCTATTAAAGCTCCTCCACCTATTCCTATCTTCATAGAATTTATTACAAATAAATTATTGATATCTTGGGCTCCCCCAAACCAATATTCACCTAATGCAGCTGCTACAGTCTCTTTTTCTAAAAATACAGGAACCTTAAAATGCTCATGGACTATATCCCTTAAAGGAACATTCACCAATCCCGGGAAGTTAGGAGGATTTATCAATATACCTTTTTTGTGATTATACGGACCGGGGGCTGCAATGCCTATACCTATTATCTTATCTTTAGGTATTTCAGTTTTATAGATAAGCTTATCTATAAGTCCGATCATTTGATCTATTATTATTTTCTCCTCCGATAATCTATCTATATTTACTGTTAACTTATATATCTTTTTTGCCTTTAAGTTTGTTACTATTCCGGCTATATAATTTGTGGTCAATTCCAACCCAATAACATATCCGGCATTTTGGTTTAGTTGAAGCATAATCGGCTTTCTCCCACCCGATGACTCACCTAATCCGGTTTCTTTTAAATATTCCCTTTCTAATAATTCGTTGACTATATTCGTTATAGAGGAAGATGTGAGCCCAGTCATTTGTGCAAGATTTTTTCTACTTATAGGCTCATTTTGGCGAACTGCATTAAAAACAGTTGAAAGGTTTATCTGTTTCATTTTTTCATTGTTTACATTCATTATTTTCATAGTATCAGAGAATCCTCACTTATTTAAATGCTTGAATTAACTTATTACAATTCTATCATTTCTATTTTATTTTACAAGTTTTTTATCAAACTTTTTCAGGATAAATATTGTCATCTTTTTCAAATATAAAAAAAAGTAGAAATGAGTTGCAATGATAAATCTCATTTAAATAATTTTAAAATAGCACTCTTCTTTTTATGAATAGCCAATTCATTGACTAGCTTTACTTTATCAAGGCCTTTTTTCATATAATCAAATAATTCATCTATATCTTCTCCATCATCTGGGAATGTAGCACCATAGATATAACATGCTTCAGATATTTCTGTAATTTGAATATCATTGATCATTCTTTTTACTTTTTTTTCAACTATAGGCAAACGATCCTTTTTAGTAAATGGAAATATCATCAGAATGGTTTTTGAATCATATTTTATAACAGTATCAGTTTCTCTGAAGTTTTTTCTCAGTACCTTTAAACAATCATCTATATACTCATCATTATCATTATCCCCATCCAATGTCTCAAACTCTACTAACAAAAAGGTAACAGGAAAATTACCTCTAATACCATTTTTTATTTCTTTGTTTAAATATTGTCTTAATGTATGCTCTATTATAGAATTATTTCTATCGTTCTGATGTTTTAAATTCAATAAACCGTTTATTTTTTCCAGCAAAACATCGTAATTTAAGGGACGGTAAACCGTACCGTTTATTATATAGTTTTTTATGGTAATTTTTTCATCACCTTGTATAACAATTATTGGTATAGCATTTATATCGACGTTATCATTTAATGCACTCAATATCTCTTCTAGTCCAAATTTCCTCTCAAACAAATCTATAATGATCAAATCTATATTCCTGTATATCAATATTTTGTCACTTATATCCTTTAAGTTTGCTACTTCAGCCACATTATAGTCGTTTTTCATAAGAAATCTCAATATGTCTATCCTCGTCTTTAAACAAGAAGAAATCAACATGATCTTCTCATCCATATTTTATTCCCCCGAGTTATAAAAGTATATTATCCATAAATTGTGCAGTATTAAACATGCTTTTAAAACCTATATAAAACTCGGGCATAATGCCCGAGTTTTAAACTATATATTCAAACTTTGATCCGCAAATTCAGTTTTCTTCATTTTCGAGCACCTTGGTTGCACATACTACTTTATTATCATCATCCAACTTCATCAGTTTTACCCCTTGTGTATTTCTACCGAATTTGCTGATTTCTGATGCCCTCATCCTTATTATAGTACCATCCGAACTTATCATCATTATTTCATGTTGCTCTGAAATCACTTTAATAGCTATGGGTTTACCAGTTTTTCGAGTAACATTATAGTTTATTATGCCTTTGCCACCTCGCAATTGTAACCTGTATTCTTCAATAGAGGTTTTTTTACCAAATCCATTTTCACTGACAGTGAGGATGGTGGATCCTTCACTTATAAGATCCATGCCAATAACATAATCATCTTTACGCAAATCTATCGCTTTTACTCCTTGAGATGCCCTTCCGGTATTTCTTACTTCTTCTTCCTTAAATCTTATAGCAAAACCTTCCCGGGTACCTATTACAATTTCTTGTTCACCATCTGTAAGCCTTACCCCGATAAGCTCATCATCATCTTTCAGGTTTATTGCAGCAAGTCCACTTTTTCTATTGGTATCGTATTCAATCAAACTGGTCTTTTTAATCTGACCATATCTTGTTGCCATAACCAGATTATATCCCTCTGTAAAGTCTTTGATTGGAATGACTGCTGTTATGTTTTCTCCTTTTTCCAACTGAATCAGATTTATAATAGCAGTACCCCGAGCAGTTCTTCCTGCCTCAGGAATTTCATATGCTTTTAATCTATACATTTTACCTTTATTGGTGAAAAATAATATATTGTGATGGGTGGACGTTGTGAATATACTTTCCACAAAATCATCTTCCCTGGTATTCAACCCAATTATTCCCTTTCCACCTCTTCTTTGATTTTTATACACATCGGCTAAAACTCTCTTGATGTATCCAAAATGGGTTAATGTTATAACAACATCTTCATCTTCTATCAGGTCCTCTACATCTATTTCATCTGAATCAAAGGTTATTGCCGTTCTTCTGTCATCTGAATATTTATCTTTTATCTCCATCAATTCTTCTTTTATAATACCATATAACATATCCTCGTCAGACAATATTTTCTTTAAATAATCGATTGTTTTGAGCAATTCACTATATTCCTGTTCTATCTTTTCCCTCTCGAGACCTGTCAATCTCTGAAGGCGCATATCCAATATAGCCTGAGCCTGGGTTTGGGTCAAACCAAAGTCAGCCATCAATCCATTCCTTGCAATTTCCACTGTTTTAGAAGATCTGATCAATTTTATAACTTGGTCAAGATTATCCAAGGCTACTTTTAAACCTTCTAATATATGGGCCCTTGCTTCAGCCTTATTTAAATCATACCTGGTTCTTCTAGTGATAACTTCTTTTTGATGGTCAATATAATGATAAATTAACTGCTTTAAATTGCATACTCTAGGTTCTCCATCAACTAATGCAAGCATTATGACTCCAAAAGTCACTTGCATCTGTGTATGTTTATATAAGTAATTCAACACTATATTGGGATTGCCATCTCTCTTGAGTTCTATTACTATCCTCATACCTTTTCTGTCCGATTCGTCTCTTATATCGGATATGTTCTCTACTCTTTTTTCCTTTACCAATTCAGCAATTTTCTCTATCAGTTTGGCCTTGTTTACTTGATATGGAATTTCCGTGATAACTATTCTAGATCTATTACTTGACAATTGTTCTATCTTTGCCTGCGCCCTTAATTTAATCTTACCTCTACCCGTGCTGTATGCATCTTTGATACCACCGGTACCTAGTATCAATCCTCCTGTTGGAAAGTCCGGACCTTTTATTTTTTTCATAAGCTCTTCTAAACGTATATCTGGGTTTTCTATAACTTTTATTACTCCATCAATCACTTCCCCTAAATTATGAGGAGGTATATTGGTAGCCATCCCTACAGCTATACCCGATGAACCATTAACCAGTAAATTAGGAAATCTAGAGGGTAACACAGCAGGCTCCTGTAAGGTACCATCAAAATTCGGTATAAAATCCACAGTTTCTTTATTTATATCCTTCAGAAGTTCTACAGACAATTTTGCCATACGAGCTTCTGTATAACGCATAGCAGCAGCACTATCTCCATCTACGGATCCAAAGTTTCCATGACCTTCCACTAAAAGATATCTGGTAGAAAAATCTTGAGCCATTCTTACCATACTGTCATAAACAGCTGTATCACCATGGGGATGATATTTACCTAACACGTCACCCACTATTCTGGCAGATTTTCTAAAAGGTTTATTAGGCGCTAAACCTAATTCACTCATAGCATACAAAATACGCCTATGAACAGGTTTCAACCCATCCCTGACATCAGGAAGTGCTCTACCTACTATTACGCTCATGGCATAATCTATATATGATTTTTTCATTTCATCTTCTATATCTATTGGTATGATCTTTTGTTCATTTACTCGTTCCAACTTGTGTTCCCCCTTGCTTTATATATCCAGGTTTCTAACAGCTTTAGCATTTTCCTGTATAAACTCTCTCCTAGGCTCAACCTTGTCACCCATCAATATATTGAATACTTCATCAGCTGCAATAGCATCTTCCAGAGTTACTTTTAATATTGTTCTCTTATCAGGTCTCATTGTTGTTTCCCAAAGCTGTTCAGGATTCATTTCTCCCAACCCTTTATACCTTTGTATGTCTACTCCTTCACGTCCTATCTCATTTAAAAATTCGTCAAGTTCTTTTTCACCATACACATAGTGTTCTCTTTTACCTTTGCTTACTTTGTATAAAGGTGGTTGTGCTATATACACATACCCAGCATCTATAAGCGGTCTCATATACCTGTAAAAGAATGTAAGTAATAAGGTTCTTATATGCGCTCCGTCCACATCAGCATCTGTCATTATTATTATCTTGTGATATCTAGCCTTATTTATATCAAACTCTTCATCTATTCCTGCACCAAATGCAGTTATCATAGCTTTTATTTCGTTATTATTCAGTATCTTATCAAGTCTTGACTTTTCAACATTTAATATTTTACCTCTTAATGGAAGTATAGCTTGAAATCTCCTGTCTCTTCCCTGCTTTGCAGACCCCCCTGCTGAATCACCCTCCACAATATAAATCTCACACATGGCAGGATCTTTTTCAGAACAATCAGCTAGCTTTCCAGGTAGAGCAGCGCCATCTAACACGCTCTTACGTCTGGTCAATTCTCTAGCTTTTCTAGCAGCTTGACGGGCTCTGGAAGCGCTTATAGCCTTATTCACTATGTTCTTTGCTTGAGACGGGTTCTGTTCCAAAAAGTATGTGAGGCCTTCTGAAAGTATAGATTCTACTACGCCCCTTACTTCTGTATTTCCAAGTTTTGTTTTAGTTTGACCCTCAAACTGCGGATCTATTAATTTTATGCTCAATATAGCTGTTAAGCCTTCCCGTATATCTTCACCGCTTAAATTTTCTTCATTTTCTTTTATAAGTCCACTTTTTCTGGCATAATCATTTACACTTCTGGTAAGGGCACTTTTAAAACCGCTCAAGTGCGTTCCACCCTCATAAGTATTTATATTATTAGCAAAACTATAAATATTTTCAGTGTATGAATCATTATATTGCATGGATATTTCAACATGCATCTTTTCTTTTTTTCCTTCGACATATATAATATCCTGATGTAATACTTGCCTATCTTTATTCAAATATTTTACAAAAGATATTATCCCGCCTTCATAATAAAACTCTTGCTTTTTCCCCAGTCTTTCATCTTTTAATACTATTCTTATTCCTTTGTTTAAAAATGCAAGTTCTCTCAACCTACGCTTTAATGTATCGTAATTAAATTCCAATTCATCAAATACATCTTGATCCGGTTTAAAGCTTATCTCGGTACCGGTATCCTGTGTTTTACCGATTACCTCAAGACCACTCACAGCTTTTCCCCTCTTATACACCTGCCTATATATCTTATTATCCCTTTTTACCTTTATTTCAAGCCATTCAGATAAAGCATTTACAACCGAAACACCCACTCCGTGAAGTCCACCTGATACTTTATATCCGTTACCCCCAAATTTTCCACCTGCATGCAGCATGGTTAATGCTACTTCAACAGCGGATTTATTTATTTTAGGATGCATGCCAACAGGTATGCCTCTACCATCATCTATAACAGTTACAGAATTGTCTTTATTCATTGTAACTTTTATATTTTTACAGTATCCTGCTAATGCCTCGTCTATACTATTATCTACCACTTCATAAACCAAGTGATGAAGTCCTTTAGCACCGGTGCTTCCTATATACATTCCCGGTCTTCTTCTGACTGCTTCCAATCCTTCTAATACTTGTATTTGCGATTCATCATAACTCTGTCTGTCTTTCAAATTTATGCCCCCATTCCTAATACTATTATTTTTATATCATTTGGTTTGCATCTTCTATAAAACCAACTCTTTTCAAAAGGGTTACCGAAGAAATCGGCGACATATAAACCACTATATTTTCATTGTGTTCTGTTAATATAAAAGATTTGGTTTTAAAATCTGTTATTTTCCTTACAAATCCTTCTTCTTTTGTTATATTCAAAAATTCTTTTGTAGAATTAGATATATCTTTACAATTGATATCAAATATGCCAATTATATCTTTAACACGAATGGCTGTATCTCCTCCTATATGGATGAACATAAAAACACCTCCATTTTTAAATAAATTACTCAACCTTTATTATTATATACTTATTTAAGCATTAGTAAAAGCACAGCAGATTATTTTTTGTGTTTTATACTTCCATTTATCACAGTAAAAATCTTTGGTCTATCTCCATAAAAAGACTCACCGATAGTTTTATCGGTACTTGTTATTATTGTCTGCACATTTTTTAGGGTGTTCATTAAAAATTTCTGTCTTTTGTAATCCAATTCAGACATAACATCATCAAGCAGCAATATAGGATATTCACCGATTTCTGACCTTATAAGTTCTAATTCAGATACCTTTAAAGCAAGCGCTACAGTTCTTTGTTGACCCTGGGAACCGAATTTTCTCATATCAATATCATTTACAAAAAACTGCATATCATCCCTGTGTGGACCTGCTGTAGTAGTTTGAAAATTTATATCTTTTTGCAAATTATCTTGAATTTTTTCCTCGAACCTTCTCTTTATTATTTGCAAACTTTCTCCTTCATTGAATTTTACATCAGGTCTATATAAAATTTTCAGTTCTTCTTGTCCATCTGTTATCTTTCTATGGATCAATCTTGACTTGAAAGAAAGCTTTTTTATAAAAAGTCTTCTTTCAAACATTATTTGAGAACCGAGTTCAATAATCTTTTCATTCCACACAGGAAGTGTGTGTAGAAGTCTCTTGTTTAACTTAATGTCTTTAAGTAAAGTATTCCTCTGGTAAAGCGCTCTCTTGTACTCAAGCATCAACTGATAATATCTAGGCTTTAGCTGAAATAATTCATCGTCAATAAATCTTCTTCTCTCTGAAGGTCCTTCTTTTATTAACTTTAAGTCTTCAGGTGAAAACATAACTACATTTAAATTTCCAAAAAGATCTGAATGTCTTTCTATTAAAAAATCGTTTACCTTTATCTTTTTGCCTTTTTTATTATTTATAGCTATCTTGATAGAAGATTCCCCTTGGTTCTTTAATATATTTACACCTATAAAGCAAGTATTCTTGTGCCATTTTATCAATTCCTTATCATTGGCTGTTCTGTATGATTTTCCAGTACTACATAAATATATTGCTTCCAATATATTTGTTTTTCCTTGTGCATTATCCCCTACCAAAAAATTCAGCTGATTATCGAATTTTATATCAATATTTTCATAGTTTCTAAAATTTATCAACTTAACAGCCTTTACATACAAAACTAACACCTCAAGTCATTCTACTATAAGTTTTATTTGCTCATTTATTTCAATTACATCGCCTTTATAAATTGTTTTTCCTCTTTGATTTACAGTGGATCCATTAACTTTTATAACACCCGACTTTATAATATTCTTTGCATGACCCCCTGTTTCAGCTATTTGTGACCATTTAAGCAACTGATCTAATTTGATACTTGAAGTATCCAATTTAACTTTAAGTACATCCATATACATCACCTTATCCTCACAGGGAGTATTAGATAGATAAAATTATCACCATCAACTGGAGTTACAATACAGGGACTGACATTTGTGGTATAATTTATCATTATTTCGTCATCATCTATCGCCCTCAGAGAATCTATTATATATCTACCGTTAAATGCTATTTCTAGATCACTGCCTTCTATATGTGCATTTACTTCTTCATAGCACATACCTATTTCAGAATCTGAGGTTATAGCTATTTTATCATCTATTATATTTAATTTTATCAGATTGTTTTTATTTTCATTTTTACTATTTTTAGACATCAAGGATGCCCTTTCAATACTATCCAAAAAATCCTTGGTTTTTATTCTTACTCTGGTCTTACCCTCTTGAACTTCATTGTTTAGATCTCCTGTAGGATCTATTATAGATCTATAATTTATAAATTCACCTTCCAATAGCCTTGAAGTTATCCTTGTATATCCTAGATCAAATAGCACTTGGTTTTCTTTAAATATTATGCTCATGTTTTCTTGTTCATCTGAAATTATTTTGCTTATTTCATTTAATGTATTGCCTGGTACTACAACATTAACAGGTTTGTGTCCTCTTGAAATCTTACCCTTTCTCAAGGACAGTCTATATCCATCTAATGTAACTATAATTATATTTTCGTCATCGATTTCTATCAATCCGCCTGTAAGTATTGGTCTAGTCTGTTCTTGGGCTATAGAAAAAACCGTGTTTTTTATCATGTTCTTAAGCAAATCCTGTGAAACTTCTATAGGATCAACTTCTTCTATTGCTGGTAAAGCAGGAAATTCTTCAGCATCTTCACATTTGAGTGTAAAATTCGCCCTTCCACTTTTTATATACATATTCCTGTTGGAATCCACTTCTATTTGTATGTCTTCTTCTGGTAGTTTTCTTATTATTTCAAAAAATAAACCCGATGGTACTGCTATACTTCCATCTTCCTGTATATCTGATTTTATAAACGTCTCTATCCCTAATTCAAGATTATTCCCAATTAATCTCAACATTCCATTTACAGATTCAACTAATATACAATTTAATATGGGCAAAGTCGTTCTAGATGAGACAGCTTTTTGAACAATTTGAAGTCCATTTAATAAATTTGATTTGTTACAATAAAATTTCAATTGATTGACCTCCTTTTATATGTTTTAAACATATTGAGTAAAAATTCATTTTGAAAGCTAGTTCCTATATGTGTATATATAAATATATATAGTAATAATAGTAGTAAGGGCTGTTGATATGTTAATAAATTATCCTAAGGCATATAACTGTGGATAAATTTGATGTTGAGAAGATGTGGATAACCTTTCAAATCTATCATACTTTATCCACATCTTTTTAATTCTTTATTTTTTCCACCAGAGAATCTATTATATCCCTTAAATTATCGTCTGTCTTTAAATCATTAGATATTTTTTCATGAGCATGTATAACAGTTGTATGATCTCTTCCTCCAAATTCTTCACCAATTTTAGGGAGTGAAGAATCGGTGAGCTCTCTTGAAATATACATAGCTATTTGTCTTGGGTATGATATAGATCTTGTCCTCTTTCTGGATTTAAACTGTTCTACTTTTAGATTAAAATGGTTTGCTACTATTTCTTGGATCAAAGGTATTGTAATGATTTTTGGTTTATTATCTGGAAGTATGTCCTTTAATGCTTCTTTTGCCAGATCTATATCTACCTTTTTGTTTGTCAAGGATGAATATGCGGCTATACGTATTAATGCTCCTTCTAGCTCACGTATATTGGATGCAATTTTCTCGGCAATGTATAGCATGACTGAATCGTCAACTTCTATATTTTCCATAGTTGCTTTCTTTTTCAATATAGCTATCCTAGTTTCAAGGTCTGGGGGTTGTATATCTGATATCAAACCCCATTCAAATCTTGATCTGAGCCTGTCCTCCAATGTAGGTATTTCTTTAGGAGGTCTGTCGCTGGATATAATAATCTGTTTGTTTGCTTCGTGTAATGTATTGAATGTATGGAAAAATTCTTCCTGTGTTCTTTCTTTTCCAGCTATAAATTGTATATCATCTATTAGGAGGACATCTATTGTTCTATACCTATTTCTAAATTCCACGTTTTTATCGTCTCTTATTGAATTTATAAGTTCATTGGTGAATTTTTCAGATGTCACGTATAATACTTTCGTATTAGGTGTATTGTTCAATATAAAATGACCTATAGCATGCATTAAATGGGTCTTACCCAGTCCTACCCCTCCATAAATAAAAAGAGGATTATATGCTTTAGCAGGGGCTTCTGCTACAGCTAGTGAGGCAGCATGTGCGAATCTATTGCTGTTTCCTATTACAAAAGTGTCAAATGTATATTTAGGATTAAGTCCTATAAATCTCCTTTTTTCTGTTTGATCCTTACTTGAAAATGAGGTTTCGTTTATATTCGCATCAACTATTTGGTCAGATAAAACTAAATTTACACTAAAATCCTCATTAGTCACCTGTTTAAGTGAATTTGTAATGAGAGATATGTACCTTGCTTGAATAATTCCACGTATAAAATCATTAGGTACTTCAAGGCTTATGATGTTATCTATTATAGATATTGGTTTTATTGACTTTATCCAAGTATTGAAACTAACCTCAGTAAGTTCATCTTTAAGCAATTCTAATGTTTTATTCCATAATTGGGGAATATTGCCGTCCATTTAATGACCTCCTGCTCTTCTATTATTGGTTAAAAAAAGTGCTAAAAGTACAATTAGCACTTAATTATAGATAAAAATGCCTTTATAAATAAAAATTACCAATTATTTTAAGTTTATTATATTTCAAATAAAAAAAATTATACACATTTTATACACATATATATACTTGTGGAATCTTTACTTGTGTATAAGTTTGAAAATGTTGACAATAATTTATAGCTAGATTATGTTTATCATATATCAACATAATAAACAAGGACTCTATGTATTATAATAAACAGTTTAAAATGCTGTTTTTATTAAAGTGGAAAAACAAAAATAAATTAATTATACACATGTTTATCCACAATCTGTGTATAACTTATGTTAATTTACTTTTTTATAGTTATCCACAATCCGTATTTATAATATCAGATTAATTGTGGATAATCAACAAGGAAAAAAAGTTATCCACAATTAATAGAATGGACTTTATCCACAAAAAGTATATATGATAGATCTTCTGTTATTCTTGACATATAAAGTCTTAATAGAATATAATACAATAGTAATATAATGGTGATATTTGTGGAATACTGAAAGGAGGTATAAATATGTTAAGAACATATCAGCCTAAAAAAAGACAAAGAAAAAAAGTTCACGGATTTAGGGCGAGGATGAAGACAAAAAATGGTATAAAGGTTATTAAAAGGAGAAGAAAAAAGGGAAGAAAAGTCCTTACAGCATAAAGGTTAAAATAAGACCGCTCTAGGGGTGGTCTTTTTTCGCCTTGGTGGGAAATAGGAGAAGTTTAGCTTATGAGTAGTATGGAAAATATTAAAAAGAATAAAGATTTTGTTAGTATATACAGAAAGGGCAGATCAATCTCTAATAGACAATTGGTATTATATTATAAAAAAAATAGATTGGTTGAATCCAGATTTGGCATATCTATCAGTAAAAAAGTAGGCAACAGTGTTACGAGAAACAGAATAAAAAGGATTATTAAGGAGAATTTAAGGAAGAAGTATGATAAAATAAAAAAAGGATATGATTTAGTTTTTATAGTTAGAGTAGGAGCTTCAAATATGAATTATAATGAGGCAGGATGTTCTATCGATGACTTATTGAAAAGAGCAGGATTGTAAAGTTTTTTTAGGAATAGTGATCTGATAATGATAAAAAAATTTATGCTGGGAATTATAAGGTTTTATTCAAAATATATATCGCCTTTAAAACCACGAACATGCAGGTTTTATCCTACTTGTTCTAGATATTCATATTTGGCTATTGAAAAGTATGGGGTTATAAAAGGATTATATTTGACTGTAAAAAGGCTGTTAAAATGTCATCCTTTTCATTCTGGCGGATACGACCCCTTGAGATAGAAGAAATTTTGTATTATCAATTGATTGTATTGAAACTTTGTGTAACATCCACTCTGTTTCACAATGTACTAGCATAATAAAAAAATAGGGGGGATACCCAAGTGTGGAAAGCTCTGATTGGTTTTTTAGCAAAAATACTCGAGTTTTTATATAATAATGTAGCCTTTGAAAATTGGGGAATTGCTGTTATTGAATTTACCGTTTTGATTAAATTGATATTATTTCCGCTTACTTATAAACAGCTGGATTATCAGAAGAAAATTCAGCAGCTTCAGCCTGAATTGGAAAAAATTCAAAAAAAGTATAAAAATGATAAGGATAAACTGGGGCAGAAGACAATGGAGCTATATCAAAAGAACAATGTAAGTCCTTTAGGTGGTTGCTTGCCCATGCTTATACAACTGCCAATTATATTTGCTTTGTTTTATGTTGTGAGGGAGATAGATTTTGGAGGACAAGGGTTTTTGTGGATCAAAAATATGGGGTTGCCAGATGCTTATGTAACCAAGGATATGGCCGGAAATCCTTTGACGCCTTATTTTAATGGATATTATATATTGCCTGTATTAGCTGGTGTTTCTCAGTTTTTATCTACCAAAATGATGATGTCACAAAATGAAGCTGCTGCAGATAATAAGATGATGACATACTTTTTTCCGATTTTTTCAGCATATATATGTATAAAGTTCCCTGCAGGCTTGTCTCTTTACTGGTTTGCAAGTAACTTATTTCAAATGATACAGCAGTATTTTATGAGCCCGGCCAAAAAGCCAATGAATGAGGGGGCAAAATAAATGCAAAAAGTAGTTAAAATGGAAGGAAGAACCGTACAGGAAGCTATTGATCTTGCTTTAAAAGAGCTTGATGTAAACAAGGATGAAGTTGATATAGAGATTCTTGAGCATCCGAGCAAGGGTTTGTTTGGTTTGATTGGCGGTAAACCTGCGTTAGTAGAGGTAAAGACAAAAGAGACAAAAGGTAAAATTGCAAAAGAGTTTTTACAGCTCTTGTTGGACAAAATGGGTATACAAGCAGAGGTAGATGTAAAAGAACAGCAAAATACTATATATATGGATATAAAGGGTAAGGATATGGGGATAGTTATTGGATATAGGGGACAGACTTTGGATTCGTTGCAGTATATTGTCAGCCTTTATGTCAACAAAGATGCTAAAACTTATAGGAGAATAATACTGGATACCGAAAATTACAGAAGTAAAAGAGAAAAGTCCTTAAAAAGGCTTGCCATGAAGATGGCTGAGAAAGTTAAAAGGACTGGTAAAAATATTATGTTGGAGCCCATGAATCCTTATGAGAGAAGGATTTTACACGCAACACTTCAGAATAATCCATATGTTCGTACTCACAGCGAAGGACAAGAACCGTATAGAAAAGTCATGATAACGTTAAAATAGATTATTTTGTTTTACATAAACCCAGTATAAGGACTTATACTGGGTTTATAACTATCATAAAGAGTATTTGGAGATGATGCATTTGGAATTCATGGATACTATTGCTGCAATAGCCACTCCTCCCGGAGAAGGGGGAATAGGGATTGTTAGGATAAGTGGCGATAGGGCTGTAGAGATTGCAGACATGGTATTTAAACCTAAAAGTGGTAACAAATCTAGCGATATAAAATCAAGAAGGGTAACTTATGGTTATGTAATCGATAGGGATGGGAACCAAAATATTGATGAGGCTTTGATGACTATAATGAGAGCTCCTTATTCATATACAATGGAGGATGTTGTAGAAATAAGCTGTCACGGTGGGTTTATGAGCGTAAAAAAGACCCTTGACTGTATTTTAAAAAGCGGAGCTAGGTTAGCAGAGCCTGGCGAGTTTACCAAGAGAGCATTTTTAAATGGACGAATAGATCTTTCACAAGCCGAAGCAGTGATGGATATAATAAGCTCTAAAACAGACATGTCCTTATCTGCATCTGTCAACCAATTACAAGGGAATCTTACTAAAGAGATAAAAAAAATGAGAGATAAGCTATTAGAAATGCTGGCCAAAATAGAAGCTAATATAGATTTTCCTGAAGAGGATATTGAAGAGGTTTCATTAAAAGAGTTAGAATACGGCATCGATGATGTATTGAAAAAGATAAGAAACCTGCTGGATACATCAGAAGCAGGGATGCTGGTAAAAAATGGGATAAAGACTGTTATTGTAGGAAGGCCTAATGTAGGAAAATCTTCCCTTATGAATGCATTACTAAAACAGCAAAGGGCTATTGTTACCGATGTTCCTGGGACAACTAGGGATTTGATTGAAGAGTATATTAATATAAAAGGAATATTGATGAGGATAATAGACACAGCCGGTTTAAGGGATTCTCATGATTTGGTTGAAAAAATAGGCGTCCAAAAGACAAAGGAAACAATACAGCAAGCGGATCTGATAATATTTGTAATAGATGGATCTGAAAAGATAACCGATGAAGATAGAAAAATACTTGATATAATCAAAGACAAGAAGGTTCTTATAATAATAAATAAAATAGATCTTGCCTATAGGGTAGATATTGAAGAAATAAAGGAATTTTTAGGTGATAAGTCTCTTATAAAAGCCTCGGCAAAGGAAAATATAGGGATGGATATCATTGAAGATGCTGTAGCGGATATGGTTTTTAAAGGTGAAATAAAGATGGGCCAGGATTTGATGATTACCAATATGAGACATAAACTAGCCCTTGAACAGGCGGAGAAGAGTTTGGAAAAAGCCATGAATACTTTGAATAGCGGTTTGCCTATAGATTTTATATCTATAGATATAAGGGAGACATGGATGAATCTTGGCAAAATAACTGGAGATACTGTAGAAGAAGATGTTATAGATAAAATATTTAAAGACTTTTGTATAGGGAAATAGAGGTGGTCGGATGGAATATATAGCTGGTGATTATGATATTGTTGTTGTTGGTGCAGGGCACGCAGGGTGTGAAGCGGGACTTGCCTGTGCTAGACTAGGATTTAAAACTTTGATTACTACCATAAACTTAGACAGCGTAGCCATGATGCCTTGCAATCCATCTATAGGAGGTACTGCAAAAGGGCATTTGGTTAGAGAGATAGATGCCTTGGGCGGGGAGATGGGAAAGAATATCGATAAAGCTTTTATACAATCTAGGATGATAAATACGGCTAAAGGACCAGCAGTTCATTCGCTTAGGGCACAGGCTGACAAAAGCATGTATCAGCAGCAGATGAAAAAAACCTTGGAAAAACAAGAGAATCTGGAAATAAGGCAGACCGAAACTAAGGAGATAATAGTAGAAGATGGTAAGGTTACTGCAATAAAAACCAATACAGGGGCTATATATAAATGTAAGGCTGCTATACTTGCTACAGGGACATATTTAAGATCAAGAGTGATAATAGGCGAGGTCAATTACAGCAGCGGACCCAATGGATTATTTCCGGCTAACTATTTGTCGGAAAATCTTAAAAAGTTAGGTATAAGGCTGATGAGGTTTAAGACAGGAACACCTGCAAGGGTGAATAAGAGGTCACTTGATCTTGAAAAAATGAAAGAACAGCCTGGAGATGAAAAAATTATACCGTTTTCATTTATGAGTGGAAAGTTGGACCGTCAACAGATATCATGCTGGTTAACATATACCAACGAAACAACCCATGAGATAATAAGAAAAAATATTAACAGATCACCCTTGTATTCAGGACAGATAAAAGGGGTAGGTCCTAGGTATTGTCCTTCTATAGAAGATAAGGTAGTAAGATTTAAAGAAAAGACAAGGCATCAGGTTTTTATAGAACCTGAAGGAGAGAATACTTTAGAAATGTATGTGCAAGGATTGTCTTCTAGCCTTCCAGAGGATGTACAGATAGAAGTCTATCGAACTTTGCCCGGGATGGAAAATGTGGAAATCATGAGAACTGCATATGCTATTGAATACGACTGTATAGACCCTACACAATTAAAATTATCACTTGAATTTAAGGATATTGAGGGACTTTTTGGAGCAGGGCAGATCAATGGAAGTTCTGGTTATGAAGAAGCTGCCGCTCAAGGACTTATTGCCGGTATTAATGCGGTAAGAAAGATTGAAAATAAAGAGCCTTTGATATTGGATAGGTCTGATGCATATATTGGAGTACTGATAGATGACTTAGTAACTAAGGGAACTAATGAACCCTACAGGATGATGACATCAAGAGCTGAATACAGGCTTTTATTGAGACAGGATAACGCAGATTTACGGTTGACTGAGATAGGGAGAAAGGTAGGGTTGGTAGATGATGAAAGATATAAGGCATTTAAAGACAAAAAAAATGGCATTAATAAGGAATTGGAGAGAATAAAAAATACTATAATAAAACCAAATGAAAAGGTCCAGAAATTAATGATTGAATGCGGGAGCAAAGAACTTAAAAGTGGTATAACTATATATGATTTGCTAAAAAGGCCTGAATTAAATTATGAAAAAATAGAAGAAATTGATGTTGAAAGACCCCATCAACTTTCGGAAGATATTATGCAGCAGGTTGAAATACAAGTAAAGTACGAGGGCTATATAAAACGCCAGATGAATCAAGTTAAACAATATAAGAGGCTAGAAAATAAAATAATACCCGAGGATATAGACTATAACGATATAAAAAGCTTGAGGATAGAAGCAAAACAGAAACTGGCTGATATAAGACCAAGATCGATTGGACAGGCCTCTAGGATATCGGGTGTATCCCCTGCCGATGTGTCGGTATTGCTTGTTTATATAGAGCAAATCAATAGAAAAAAGGCAGATGATAAATGAGTGAAGAATTTATTTAAACAAAAAGCCATGCTTATGGATATTGATTTGGATGATAAAAAATTGCATCAATTTGAGACTTTTAAGATGATGTTGTGGGAATGGAATAAAAAAATGAATCTAACAGCTATAACGAAAGAAGAAGAAATTATTGATAAGCATTTTATAGATTCGTTGACTATAATAAAAACGGGATATATAAGAGAAAATATTCGTTTAATTGATGTGGGAACAGGTGCAGGTTTTCCGGGAATACCTTTAAAAATAGCGGTGCCCGATATTAAGCTGGTTCTTATAGATGCCCTTAAAAAAAGGACGGTTTTTATAAAAGAGGTAATCACACAATTAAAATTAGATGATATAGAAGTAATACATGTTCGGGCAGAAGAAATTGGCCAAGATAAGAGGTACAGGGAGAGATTTGACGTGTGTGTGTCTAGAGCTGTGGCATCGCTGGATGTGTTGTCAGAGTATTGTATTCCGTTGGTCAAATTAGGAGGAGTTTTTATAAGTCAGAAGGGACCAAATATTGAAAATGAGTTGAATTATGATTCTAAAAAAGCTATTGAAATTTTAGGCGGATCAATCAAGGACATTATTCAAATATATTTACCTAAAACAGACATTGAAAGAAAGTTAATAACTATTGATAAGATAAAACAAACGCCGACAAAATTCCCTAGAAAACCAGCAAAAGTGAAAAAATACCCTATAGCAGCAGAAAAATAGAGAAAAATGCGTTAAACCCCCCATAAACCAAAAATATAAAAAAATACAACAATATTTGATCAAATAAGAAGGATTATTAGAATTTATATCGAATACAATAAATAAGTATAGGTGTCAAATATGTTTTTAATTCAATTGCCAATAGATTAGGCATCTATATATATGGGGGGATAGTAATGTTAAATTTAAAGGAAGTATTGGATAGCCGAAGTGGACAAGCAATTGAAAAAATACCTATAGATTTTATAAGACCAAATCCATATCAACCTAGAAAGACATTTGTACAGACTGGATTAGAAGAGTTATCTGAATCTATAAAGGAGTATGGAGTTTTACAGCCCATAAGTGTTAGAAAGACTGGAAAAAATACATATGAGCTCATTGCTGGTGAAAGGCGTCTTAAGGCAAGTAAAATTGCAGGATTCAAGTATATCCCGTGTATTGTAATGAATGCTGTTGATCAGGATTCCGCAATAATAGCTTTGATTGAAAACTTGCAAAGGGAGGATCTTCACTTCCTAGAAGAAGCTGAAGGATATTATAATCTTCTCAATGATTATAATATGACACAGCAGCAGTTGGCAAAAAAAGTTGGAAAAAAGCAATCTACTATAGCTAATAAGCTAAGGATATTAAAGTTGGAAGAGAAAATAAAGGAAAAGATAGTAGAACATAATTTAACTGAAAGACATGCAAGAGCTTTATTAAAGATTCCTGATTCAGATTTACAAGAAGAGATAGTAAATAAGATAATAGAAAAAAATCTCAATGTTAAAACCACTGAAGAATTGATAGATAAAACTATATCTAGGATATATGAGAAGAACAAAGATTCTCAAAACAAAAGAATTGTAATAAGAGCATACAAGGATTTAAGAATTTTTTTTAATACTATTAAAAAAACTGTTAAGATAATGAAAGATGCAGGTTTAGAAGCGAAATACATGCAGGAGGATAAGGGAGATTTCTTTGAAGTGATAATAAAGATACCAAAGTCAAGTGTTAAGAACAAAAAAGTTAAATTTTATTAAATAAAAGTAAAAACCCTATTATTATAAAGGCAAGACCTGCTCCAGTTTGTAAATATGTAGTAGGTATTGTTTTAGATAGGATAGAGCCTGAAAAAACACCTATTAGAGTGCTCAAACAAAGAGCAGTTACAGCACCTAAGAAAACAGCAAGCCATGATTTACTTTCAGCAGCTAGCAGCATGGTGGCTAGCTGTGTTTTATCCCCTAATTCAGCCATAAATATTATACCTAAAGTTGTAATAAAAATTTTAAACATGAGTAATACCTCCCTAATTTTTATGAGCAACCCTTTCTTTTTTTTGCTTTTTTTATAAAAGATAATGCTGATAGCGACCCAATTGAGTATCCACATAATGCCCCTATGATAATGCTTATGAGGAATGATACATAGTGCATCTGTGTTAGAAAGTTGGAAAAAAGCATTTTTTCTATATTTAAAGCTATGCTGGATGGCAGTGAAACAATCCATCCGTAGATTATTGTTTTATCGGAGAAAAGTGGTATCCAGGAAAAAAATGCCCAAGCAATTCCTAAACATGTAGTTTTTGATTTTAAAGTTGATTTGATATACAATATTACCATCCTTCTTTATTTATTCTTCATTCTATTCACCGAGCTTTACTATCCAAATATTTATTAGCAATTCATTTACCTTAAACACAATCTATATAAATATATATTCTAAATATGCAAGGATATAACAATAAAATGTTTTTACCCTTTAAGAAAAGGTGAGTTTGGAATATAATTATAAATGAGTATAAGATAATTTAAGGAGTGAGTTCTTTGGGAAAGGTAATTGTAATTGCCAATCAAAAGGGTGGTGTTGGTAAGACTACAACAAATGTAAATTTGAGTGCGTGTCTTGCTATGAGGGGAAAGAAAGTTTTGACAATAGATATTGATCCACAAGGCAATACAAGCAGTGGATTGGGCATTGATAAGGACGATGTAGAAAAATCAATATATGATGTTTTAATAAATGGAGAAGATATAAAACAAGCAATTGTAAAAACAGATATAGATAATTTATCAGTGGTCTGTTCTAATATAGAATTGGCAGGGGCAGAAATAGAGATGGTATCTATGATTTCTAGAGAAACTATATTAAAAAGGGCTATTGAACAAATAAAAGAAGAATATGATTATATTCTTATAGATTGCCCTCCTTCCCTAGGGCTGCTGACAATAAATGCGCTAACGGCAGCAGATAAAGTGCTGGTACCTATACAGTGCGAATATTATGCTCTGGAAGGACTGACTCAATTAATTAATACTATAAAATTGGTTCAAAAACATCTAAATACTGAATTGGATGTTCAAGGCGTGGTTTTGACCATGTTTGATGCAAGGACAAACCTATCAATTCAAGTAGTAGAAGAAGTGAAAAAATATTTTAGGGACAAGGTATATAGAACTATAATCCCTAGAAATGTAAGGTTGGGGGAGGCACCAAGTCACGGGATGCCAATAACTATTTATGATCCAAAATGTCCAGGTTCGGAAGCTTATAATGACTTGGCAGATGAACTGATCGAGTATGACAATGATGAGGATGTGATATAAAATGGCTAAAAGGGGATTGGGAAGGGGATTAGAGGCTTTAATCCCTGATAGTGCAAAAGATGATGATATAAGAGAAGTAGATATTTACAGCATTGATCCAAGAAAAGATCAGCCAAGAAAAAAATTTGATGAAGATAGTTTAAAAGAACTTGCTCAATCTATTAAAAATCATGGACTTGTACAACCTATAATATTAAAACCCCACGGGAATAGATATGTCATAATAGCGGGGGAGAGGAGATGGAGAGCATCAAAAGCAGCAGGAATCAAAAAAGTGCCCGCAATAATTAAAAGGATGGATGAACAGCAAACACTAGAGGTTTCCCTTATTGAAAATCTGCAAAGACAGGATTTAAACCCAATTGAACAAGCTGAGGCCATCAATGTGTTGATAAAAAAACACAGCATGACACAAGAACAGGTTGCAAAAACATTAGGAAAAAGCAGACCATCTATTGCGAATATATTGAGGCTTTTGTCTTTAGATGATGTTGTAAAAAAATATCTTCAAGAGGAAAAGATAACCTATGGACATGCGAGGGCGCTTTTAGCTATCAGCAACAAAGAGATACAGAGAGAGATTGCGCAAAGGATAACAAAAGAAAATTTAACTGTAAGAGATGTTGAAAAGCTTATTAGAGATATGAACAAGAGGGAATCGGAGAAAAAAAGCAAACCAGCAAGACAGAAGGATGTACATATAGTTGGAATAGAAGAGGAGTTTGGTAATTTATTTGGAACCAAGGTGAACATAGTGAAGGGAAAGAAAAAAGGGAAGATAGAGATAGAGTTTTATAACAATGATGATTTTGAGAGGATATATGAAATACTCAACAATATAAAATAAGGAATGTTCCACGTGGAACATTCCTTATTTTATATCATGCTGCCAACCAAGATTTTTGGTTGAATATCTATATACGGTTTGTTTACCTTGCACTGCTGTCTTTATTAATGTGACATCAGCTACCTACGGGACTTGTGTGCAAGACCTTTCATGCGATAAATATTTAGATAAAACTACGACTCACTTCATTTTCTGTATTACGCTTGCCAAGTTTTATTAGCCAAATATTTATGAGCACTTCATTCATCTTGCATACAAGTCCCTGCTTGGTGGTTTAACCCAAATTATTGTTGAGGGAGTATATGATACCCGGAGCTGCGACTTAATGTGCTATACTATATATTCAGGATTTATATATAAAATAGTGCGCTAGAGTGTGGAGCCCGGAAGATATCATACACTTTCGAATTGCTATGCCTTACGAGTTGTCCTATTAACTGGCTATATATTGAATCTTGCAAGGGGTATTGATATGTTTTTGCTTAATATATACTTTACAATGAAGGTTTACATAGGAAGTAGAACTTGTTTTATTGAGCATTATCAAGCAGGGGTCAATGCAGGAGAAATGTAGAGCATATAAAAAAATCTTGGGTAAAACCCCGAGATTTTTTTATAATATAGAATTCAATACAGATATAATCATATTTGAATTATAAAACATTTTTGCAAAATAAGATTTATCCACCAATCCATATAGTTGAGGTATCGGCGCAAATGAAAGTCCAACTATAAGTAATGCGAAGACTACGAAATTAAAGAAGAAACCTCTTATAAAACCAAAAGCGAGTCCAAACAAACTATCAAATTGTTTCAATACAGGGATGTTAGTCATATATTTAAAACCTGATATAATAAAACCAATCAATATTCTTATAATCAAAAGTAGAATCAAAAAGCTTATTATATTGAGTATAAGATTTGAAATACTAGTTGATAAAAATATTCCTATCTGATTTGTGCCCATTGTTTTATATGCTTGGTTTGCAAAATCCCTTTCAAGAACCCCTAAAAAAGGACTGGGGAGATCGCTGGTGTTGAGCAGATTATTAAATTTAGATGGAGCAAATGAATCTATGCTGCTGTTGCTGATTTCTGCAGCAGGTGTTACAGAGCTACCTAAAAGATCGGCTATTATTGATGTAATCCCGGTTTTAGCAAGCAGGAATCTTGAAAAAACAGGATAAAAAATCAAAGCTCCTATAAAAGAAGCAAAAAAGGCAAATAGCCCAGCGAAGGAGACGATAAATCCTTCATAGAGTCCAATGCTGCTGCTTATTATAATAACAGCAATTGCCAACAAATCTAAAGCATTCATATTATTGACCTCCGAAATATAGTGTTATATTTTAAATGCGTAGATATAATCAGAAGTTTCAAGGATAACCATGTTTTTAGTTGCATTCATAGATAATATATCCTCGTTAATATCAAATTCCCTCATATTTAAATCAAAAGGGTCCAGTATACAGAACTTTCTCTTTTCCCAAATCAATATTAAATCTTTTGCAAAAGAAATATCAACAATCTGATTTGGAAGTTTAAATTCTCCCGTTTGCTTCCCATCTTCATTCAAAAAAATTATGTAATCTGAGCTGTCTATTATATTGCTTTTTCTTAATGGGGAAGTGATCAAAGCTATAGAATTCCCATAATTGTATAGCTTATCTATATTTCTTGAATAATATTCTTTTTGCCATAAAATTTGATTATTTTTATTGTAACACATAATATTTCTTTTACCAATAGTAATAATTTTGTCTTCATTTAATAATATAGTTTTAAATGAAGGCTGATGGATATTCACTAGATTTTTTAGTTCAAAATTATTATCATAGACGAATATTTTGTTATCAATCTTTCCTTGTTCAGTATATATAGTATATATAAGTAGATTGTTTACATATTGGTTAAATGAAATATCAGTTATAGTTTCATCGATAAAAAACATAGAGTGCTGTAGCTTTCCCTTAGGTGAAAAAATTTCTATTTTATCGTGCTTGTCCTTTATAAGATGTACCAAAATATTCTTTTGTATAGATTTCACATCGAATATATTAAAGTCGAATTTCTTTGTCCATATTATTTGGGCTTTTTTATCTAAAAAGTGTAATGCATTGCTATTCTTATCTGATACAAACACTCCCTCATCTACAGGATAAAATTTTGGATCGCTCACAGCAATTTGTGCAGAAGATACGTCTAAGGTTTTCATATCAATGAAACTCAAATTTCCCTCATCATAAGATAAAACAATATCATCACATAGAAAGTATGATACACCATTTTCTTTTTGTATTTTATTTACTATTTTAGGTGATTTTACATCAATAATAAAAGATGAAATAAGGGGTTGGAAGGATACAAATATCCCGTATGCTATAGCGACCAGGACAATAGCTATTAATATTTTAAAAGGTATACTAAAAGATTTTTTTGCCATATCCAGATCCCTTCTTATTCTTTCGTAAGATATTTATAAAAAATAGTAATACTATGCTAATTCCTATTATACCAAATAAAGTGTATAGATATTTTATTAAAACAGAAAATTTTATCAATGAGATAGGTATAGACGCAAAGCAGAACAAGAACGAAAGAAAAACTTTGTTTATACTCCAATTATGGCTTATTTTAAATATACATGCATATCCGGAAGATAAGGCGGTAGTATAAATTGCTATTTGTAGAAGTACAATATAGAAAAACTTGAAGGGTTTCCCCATGAGGGAAGAGATAGCAAGCATTGGTATTTCGAGGTTTTTAATGGTTAGAGGACTTAATGAAGTTGCTGATATCAATAAATATAGCAATATGAACAGTGATAAAGAACTCAATATGCCAATCCAAAAAGCCGAAGATGTATTTGAAATAAACTTTGCTGAGAAAGGTAAAATTATTAGTGCTAGTATGCTATTATATCCCAAGTATAAAACAGCACTTAATAGCCATGAACAAGAGGACTGTATATTATAAGTGGTTTTATAAGACATTTTATGAGTATAGAGTAAACAAATCAGTATTGTGCCTATCAAAAGAAGGGGAATTATTATTGAATTTATCGTTGATATTCCTTCTATATCGTATATAAAAGATAAAAAGCAAGCCACACTAATAAAAAAGATACCGTAAAAATAAGTGAAGGATAAAAACTGTGAAAAAAGGGCGCCACTTGCCGACAGCATTACACAATATACAGCAAAACAAAAGGAATATATAACCACATCTATAAGCACTCTTTCTTTTTTACTAGTGATTGATGAAATAAAGTCAGGGAAGTTATCAATATTATTCTTTTTTGAATAGATTAGGATAGAAGATATCAGCAAAAAGAAAAGAAAGCAGATGAATGCAGCCCCATATAAGCCATACTTTCCGTACAAAGAGAAAAATTCAATAACTTCTTTTCCGGTGATAAAGCCGGCTCCTACTATAGAACCTATTATCAAACTAGATACCTTTAAAACACCTTTGTTTTCCATAATTCAAACTCCTATTTAAAAACATTTAAATTTTAATGCCTGATAACCTTTCGTAAAATTAGATTTTATCATTTTAGTCAGTTAACTATATTGATAGTCTTTTAAAATGTATGAATTAAACTCAATAAAAATGAATACTATATAATATCAGTTTTATCATGGACGTAGATATCCAGTATTAGAATTAAAGGCATCATACCTATTATTAGAAAAAGTTTCAAGGGTGCAGTTGATGAATTAAACATATATATTAAGGGAAAACTGACAAGGAAAACATATGATAGGAAAAGCAGGTTGGTGCCGAAAGTAAAATAATGGAGGAGCGAAATGATAAAAAACCAAATATCTGTAAATATACAAGATCCTAACCCTAAAACAAAGTTCTGTCGTGCTTTTGAACATTATTTTAATAAACTATTTATCGGATATGAGGATATCATAATTTTATGCATAGGTACTGATAGATCCACCGGAGATTCATTAGGTCCTTTAATTGGATATAAACTCGAGGATATTGAATATAAAAATGTACATATACTAGGAACCCTTGATAATCCTGTACATGCTAAAAATTTGCAGCATCATATACTGGATATAGAATCCCGATATTCCAATCCCTTTGTAATATCTATAGATGCATGTTTAGGGAAAGGAAACAGAGTGGGTTATATAGCAGTAGGAGAAGGGCCCATAAGGCCAGGTGCTGGGGTGAATAAAAAATTACCTCCTGTAGGGAATATGCATATAATAGGGATAGTTAATATAGGAGGATTTATGGAATATATTATATTGCAAAACACTCGATTAAATTTGGTGATGCGGATGGCAGATATCATCACCCATGGGATAGAATACAATTTATGGAAAATCATTAGAACAGAAAATCTTTTGTAGTTTTTCAGAAAAGCGGACTATATAATCTATTGGATAATATATAGTCAATGTATTCTATATCTTTTTTATATGCGTTTATAAGTATTGCTCCTACATGTTTGGAGTCATTAGAAAGAATATTTTCATTCCTAAAGGTGCTAGATATCAATTGGGTCAATTGTCCCTCAGTGTCATCTTGTTGATGATAAATTATAGCATCTATATGCCCATAGTATTCCCCAAATTCCACCACAACATAACCTTTGTTTTCTAATTCAATTTTTAATTTTTCAAGTTCAGGTTGCACTGCAATTATCATAAAAACACCTCCCTATTATAGTATTCGCTGTAAGGAGGCGTTTAATGTATCGCTGATGATCAAATCTCTAAGTTTAACGCATCAGCGATTGCTTTTAGCTCTTCTTCAGATAAGGGGTATTCTGATTTGCCATATTTTACAGGTTTTGCATATAGAGTTGAGCTGTTTCGTGTACGAAGACCTGTAAGGATTAATCCGGAATTACTATTATCCAGCAATGCGATTGAAAAACTTAATTCGCTGCCAATATCGTTGAAGGCATCATAACGCACTATTCCTATCTTTTGTATACATGTATCCATGTCCCTTTCTATAACATTTAATTTTAGTTCACTTACCGATAACTTTTTTTGAAATTCATCTATCCTATCAAGTTGATTGTTTAAAAGAACTTCTAAATTTTTATTGTCTAATCCTCGCATAAGTTTTTTATACTTTTTTTTATATATGGAACAAGTTATAGAATTAGATACAGCGAGAAATATTAGCAATAATATAATAAATGAATACAAGAGAAGTACAAGCTGCCAATTCTCTTGGATAACTTTGAAGATGAAGTCCATATCAAAACCTCCAGTTTTTAGTAGATGATCAAATAATCGAATGTGTGCCTTTGTTTTGGACACGTTATTTTGTTTCGAAGTTTATTTATTTTAAGCTTCCTGCATAAATACTACCTAATATTGTATTTTAAACTTAATTATATATATATTCAATAAAAAAAATGAAATATCCTGCTGGC
>JAQVDB010000028.1 GCA_028698525.1 Clostridia bacterium | reverse complement strand
TAATCCAAATAGCTTATATCCGGTTCCCTTATTACTTTCTCAAGTATATTTAACGCATCTTTATCCCCGTATTTAGCCAGATATGAAGCATAAACCATTTTATTGTCTGGGGATGATAGAAATGCATTAACTAACAAATTATATATCCTCTTATCCCCCTTAAAATTAGACAATATATCTATAAATACCATTTTTACTGCTGCAACTGTAGTATGTTGGATAGCTTCCAATATCGGTTCTTTGACTAACTCCCCTAAATTTATCAGAGCTCCTGCAGCATAGTCTACAAGCTGGCCCTCTCCTTGTTGTTGTTCTATCAAATTTATATATTGTTTTAAGGATTTTTCAGTACTAACCTCAACTAATAAACTTGCCGAAATAATCCTTAACTCTTTAACATTATTTTCATCACACACTACTTGCATCAATCTATCTTCACAAGCTGAGCCCATGTCCGCTATCCTATCTAACAATAAATCAGGAACATTGTAATCAGAATTAACATACTTAACCAACATCTCAATGAGTATATCCGGACATAAAATCGAATCAAAATATTCCAATGGGGAAATATTTTTCAGCCATTTTTGAGGAGTTTTTACCCATTTTAGATACAATTCGGGTATTTCTTCCTCCATATCTTCTACATTTTGATACTTTCGTAAATTATCCTTCATCCATTCTTTAATATAGAGCTTAAATTTGCCATCAAAATCAATGATATTCATCGACTATACTTCCTCACCTTTAATCAATTTAACCAATAATCTGTATCTTCTAGATAAAGTTGATACGCTTATTTTATAATATCTCGCAATCTCCTTTTGTGTCATTTGAATCCCTTTTTCCCTACAATAGTAATATTCAAAAGCTGCCGCTAAAACATCTGGATTTAAATTTCCCGGGCGTTTGAAATTATCTCGGGATTTAATTACTATTTTCCAAAGTTCACGTATCAACTCACTGTCTAAATCCTCATATCTATCCTTCATGCTATTTATAATAAAATTGCAAATATCCTCTTTTTTTGCCTTCCTAGCTGGTTTTCCCCTTTTGCAAACTTTTACTTCTACATATTCTCCCTTCATAAATGCTATATAAGGACCTTTAGCCCCTTTTTTGCTCAATATTTCAAGTGCGATTCTCTTTAGTTTTGTTCTTTCATCTGGTCTCTTTATAAACTCTTTATATATCGGCTCACATTGTTCTCTGTCCAAATTTCCCAACAAATTCAATATTCCTGCTTTGATATCATTATTATAAAGATCCAGTCCCCAATGCAAAAGATCCCTTATTTCAGCATCCTGCTCCCACTTTCTTTTGAAGTTATTTTTTGAACAGGAAAATAAATTATTGATCAATTTGATTCTTCTAATAAATTCTTCTTCAGGTACTTGATACTCGTAATTTAAAGATTTAGGAGCTTTCCCTGTCTTCAATGCTTCCATAGCTTGGTTTCTATAATACAGTGCAATAGAGTCGTGTTTTTTTATCCTAATTATTTTATCCCAACAATCAATAGCCTTCTTAAACTTTTTTAATCTCATATAGGAAACGCCTAAATAATGTAAAATTATACAATCATAAGGCTTCTGATAAGCAAGGGTCTTTAAATATTTATTGGCCAATTCGTTACATTCTAGTTTACAAGATGTAACACAAAATTTATATAGATAATCTATGTCACTTTCATCCTTAAGCAACCTTTCGGCTTTTCGCATAAAATATTCACTGCTTTCATGTTGTCCTATTGCATTATAAAAAATAGACAGATTACAACACGCATTCAAATTATCCGGCTGTGCTTCAATAACCTGCCTGCTTATCTCTATTGCCTTATTTATATCAAATATATAATAATAGGCTATTGCTAAATTATTCTTCACATCAATCATTGAACTGTCAATATCAAGGGCTTTTTCCATGTTTTTGATAGCTTTGCTATATTCACCTTCTACCATCAGCTTTCTTCCTTTGCTGATAAGAGTATACATTTCCCTATATTCATCATCCACCCTTTTTATCTCGTTTATAATCATTTGCTGGGTTTCCAATACATTAAGGATATTAATTACATAATCATAGTAGTCCCCGTCAGGATCTAATTCTATATACCTATAAAAACAATCTATAACCTTTTCATACTCACTAAGAGCTAAATAATTACACCCCATAAGATAATAACAATAAGGACAATCCAGATCCTTACTTATTATATGAAACAATATATTGTTGGATTGATGAAAAAAATCCATATCAGTCAAAATAGTAGCCAACCTAATCTTATAATCTAAATTTTTAGGTTCTTTATCTACCGCTTTTCGATAAAACTTTAAGGCATTGATGTAATCATTCCTAATAAAGTATTTTTCTGCAAGTTTGTAGTGAAAGTCCCCATCCCTATTGAAGGATAACACCTTTTTTCGTTTCATTTTACTACGTACTCCCAATCTGTTTTTATTCATCAAATTTATTATACACTATTTTAACTTAAAAAACTAAAATATAAAAACCCAAACTGCACAAGTTCGGGTTTTTGATTTCATAGTTATTTATTTATTGCCATTTTCACATCTACAAGCTTATATAGATTTTACATTAGCTGCTTGCAGTCCTTTTTCTCCCTCCACTATATCGAATTCAACTTCCTGGCCTTCCTGAAGAACTTTGAATCCGTCCATATCTATTGCTGAATAATGTACGAATACATCATCTCCGTCTTCCCTTTCAATAAATCCAAAGCCCTTTTTGGAATTAAACCATTTAACTTTACCTGTTGACATAATAAACATTCCTCCTACAAACTTTAAAAAATATTATTTATTAGAGTTTATCATAAAGTATATATGCTGTCAAATGACTGTTTTTTGATTTTTTACAACAAAATTTATTCTTTCCGAACATTCGGTAGGGTTTTCAAAACCAAAAGCTTCATAAGTGTCAACATCGTCAAATCCTGCCTTGTGTAAAGATTCCAATATTTGATCTATAGTATATGCTCTTTGATAATGGGTTTCTTCTTTCCTGATATAATGCTCCCCCTTATTGATAAAAAAAGTAAGATAAAATTCACTCTGATGGTTTAGCTGATCATAATAATTCTCCCATATATATGAAACTTGCTGATAGCTTTCTGCAAATGTATTGCAACCTATGATATCCTTCAATTTATAGCGTGAATTGATATCGAATATAAAAATACCATTATTATTCAATGATTCCTTTACTCTCCTGAATAATTGCTCTATTTTTTCATGTTCAAGTATATAATTTATGCTATCACATAAACACAATATAAGATCAAAGGGTTTATGCACTTCTAATTGTGTAATATCCTGCTGTATAAAACGTATATCCACACCATTTTGTACAGCCTTTTGTTCAGCTATATTCAACATATCAGCGGACATATCCACAGCTGTTACATCCAACCCCATTTTAGCCATCCTTATACTCATATTCCCCGTCCCACACGCTAACTCCAATACACTTTCAGGCATAAAGTCGTTTAGTTTTAATATCTGTTGTATATAATCAAACCATCCATCATAGTCAACATCCCTCATCAGATAATCATAAAAATATGCAAAATCCTCATATATAGGCATATCATTCACCTTTCTGCTATGAATAATTTTTTATTTTAATTATACCTTATTAATGCTAATATAATCTATATTTAAGTAATAAATACAGCAGTATCGGGAGCATATAATACCCTTCGTGCTCCGCAATCTAGCGCAAATGTATAATGCGCTACATTAGTCGCATCTCCGGGTATTATATGCTCCCTTTATAAAGTTTGAATTTAAGTATCGAACAGGAACTGATATACATAAGGTTATTGAACTGCTCATGAATATTCGACTAAAATACAAAGAACCATTCTTTCATAAAAGAACGGTTCTCCCTTCATTTATTAGCTGCCTTTTTTTGCTTTTTCAATTTTGTTACAACCCCGCCAATCCTTCCGGTCTCCTGTGCCGTCAGGTTAGCCCATCCTTTACTTTTTACTTTGTCCAAAAGTCCTAATTGCTGCGCTGCTTTATACTTCAAACTATTATTTGTAATATTTGTCGGTTTCCCTTTGCCCATAGCATCACCTCTGATGATAGTATATGGTAAAAAGAAGATTTTATACTATTCTTGATCGTTTTGTTCCTGTTTATCCGGCTCTTGAGGTTTCATCAGTTCATCAAAAACATAATTTGCAAAGGAGTTTATTATCAACCCTACAAAACTTATAGTAAAAACAAATATGAGTATGATAGTCAATGGAATATAAGTGCTGAAAAATATTATCGCTGCACATAACAAAGCTATTAAAAATGTATAAGGCAGCTTTACAACGGTAAATATAAAAGCATTCTTATATATATCTTTCACAGACAGCTCATATGATACTAACAGAGGAAATATATATACATTCATCATAAAAAATACTACTGCTATTCCTATCATTAAAAAAAACAACACCATAAACAAAGTATTATTGTTCACCGCCATCTGCCTGTAAAAGTTCAAGTTTACCCTGAATAAAATGTAGAGCACCACATTTATCAGCATTATCGCTATACTGGGCTTTAAATCCCGCAAAGCAGCCTTTTTAAAATCACTCCACACCCAGGCATGTTCATCTTGTGCAAACTTCTTCAGCACATAGGTAAGTCCTGCAGTGGCAGGTCCCATGACCACAGCAGATACCAGCAAAAAAATATACGTCAAATCAAATTTCACAAATCCCTGCAGCGTCATAAAGATAGCAAACAAAGACAAACAAAATACAGAATACAACAGATTCAGCTGTATCAACTTCCAAAACCGTACCGATAGTACCTCAAAGAAAAGTTTGATCCTGCTCTCACTATATATATCTTGTTTTGTTATTTCTTTTTTTCTAGGATTTCCATAGTACATCTTATTAAAAAAATTTCCAAACATAATAATGCTCCTTTTATTTAGTCTTTATATTAATATTTTAACAATATGATAGTTTCACTTCAACTTATACTAGATATTCTTTTATTAAATCTTTACATGTCTGAACCCCTTTTAAAAGGATAGCTTCATCAAAGTTGAATCTATTGCTGTGAAGTGGATGAATAAAACCTTTTTCTTCGTTCCTGCTACCTAGCATCATAAAGACTCCTGGCACTTCTTGCTGATAAAACGAAAAGTCCTCCGCTATCATAACAGGATCAACCTCTATTATTGAATCAGGTATGATATTTTTAACCTTATCTGTAAGAGCTCTGTCATTTATTACTGCAGGATATCCACCATAGTCGATAAATTCGGTTTTGGAACCATGAATCATATCCATTGCTTTTGTTACTTTTGTTATTTTTTGTTTAATCATCTCATGGACTGTATCGTCAAAAGTCCTCATAGTCCCCTCTAATAAAGCATTTTCAGCTAAAATATTTCTTGTTTCTCCCGCCGTAATTTTCCCTATGGTAACAACAGCACTTTTTAAAGGATCAGTATCTCTACTGACTATTCCCTGCAATGCATTTATCAGCTGGGATACTATCAATATAGTATCTGTCCCTTTATGAGGCATAGCCCCATGAGCGCTTTTGCCTTTGACAGAGATATCAAAATCAGTCAACCTTGCAAAAAAAGGACCAGGAATTACTCCTATCATACCCTGTTCCAGCTCCGGGAAAATGTGGAAACCATAAATTTCATCTACCTTAGGATTTCTCAATACCCCTTCTTCTATCATAAGCTCTGCCCCTCCCGGCTCCTCCTCAGCCGGCTGAAAGATCAGCACTACATTAGCATTAAGTCGGTGCTTATATTTCATGAGAAGATTTGTAAAAGCCAATATGATAGACATATGTCCATCATGCCCACATGCATGCATCTTTCCCTCATGCCTTGAAACAAAATCATTCTTGTTCTTCTCTTCTATTAACAGAGCATCCATATCTGCCCTAAATGCTAATGTTTTATGTCCTTGCCTTCCCCTTATAACGGCTTTAATGCCGGTTTTACCTAATCTGCTTATCTCCGAACATCCTAATTGTCTTAGATATTTTACAATGTATTCACTGGTCTTAAATTCTTCAAAACCTATTTCAGGTATTTGATGAAGTTCTCTCCTCAACCTACAGACCTCTTGTTTTAACTCCAAAACATCCTTTTCCAATTTCATTTGACGCCCTCCCACTTTGTCAAACAATTATATATATTATACAGTGTTTGAACTATTAGTGGAAGTTTATTTTTAATTGTAACAGGGATGAGAACAGAATCATAAAATGTATTTGATGTTGACTTGAACATTATTGAATGTTATCATAAAATAAACAAAATGAAGACGGATAGAGGCGCATCCTTTATCAGTAGGTTAGCTGAAGAGTCAGGGATCTTATTACGTTAACTGAAAGGAAAGGGTGCCGAAGGGTTTAAACTCCCTGAACTTTAAATCCTGGTCTTAATGTCAACAACGTTAAGACTGCCATCTTTTTAATCTTGACGATGGAGCGCTATCTGTTTTTGGATTTTTGCCTATTTTTAATAGACAATACTGAAAACAGCTGGTTGCTTTCTTTCAACCAGTTATTTTTATATATACACTATTTCTATCAAATATATAAAATTTGCATAGTATAATAAATATAAGAGGAGGATAATTATATGCAAAAATACAATTTAGCAATTGTCGGTGCAACTGGAATGGTTGGTATGAAAATGCTACAAGTATTGGAAGAACAGCAGTTGCCCATCAAAAACTATTATCTGTTTGCATCTAAACGATCAGCAGGAAAAAAAGTGAATTTTTTGGGTGATGAATATGTAATAGAAGAATTGACTGAAACAGCCTTTGATGGCAAAAATATAGATATAGCATTATTCTCTGCTGGAGGCCAGACCAGTAAGAAATTTGCCCCCATCGTTGCTTCTAAAGGTATAGTAGTAATTGATAATAGCAGTGCCTGGAGAATGGATGATGATGTTCCTCTGGTTGTACCTGAGGTAAATCCACAAGATATCAGCTGGAATAAAGGAATTATTGCAAATCCAAACTGCTCCACCATTCAAGCAGTTGTTGCACTCAAACCATTACATGATAAATATAAAATAAAGCGAGTGATTTTTTCCACTTATCAAGCAGTCTCTGGGGCTGGCATGGAAGGATATAAAGACCTGGAAGAAGGTATCAAGGGAAATGCTCCTAAAAAATTTCCACATCCTATAGCAGGTAATTGTTTGCCCCACATAGATACATTCCTTGATAACGGTTACACCAAGGAAGAAGTAAAAATGATAGAAGAAACAAAAAAAATATTAGGCGATAGCAGTTTAAAAATCACCGCTACAACAGTCAGAGTACCGGTATTTCACGGTCATAGCGAGTCTATTAATATAGAATTTGAAAATGATTTTGATATGGATGAGCTAAAAAACTTGTTAAAGAATTCAAAAGGAATAGTTGTACAAGATGATCCACAGAACAACGTGTATCCCATGGCAGTCTACGCACAAGATAAAGATCAAGTTTTTATTGGACGTATAAGAAGGGATTACAGCGTGGATAGTGGCGTTAACCTTTGGGTTGTAGCTGATAATATAAGAAAAGGTGCTGCAACAAATACTGTTCAAATAGCTCAACAACTAATAAATTTTTGGGAAAGCAAAAAATGAAAGGGTGTATTAAATGAGTTTATTTACCGGATCGGGGGTTGCTATATGCACTCCCTTTAATGATGATGGAATTAATTTTGATGCCTATCAAAGATTATTGGATTTTCAATTATCCCAAAATACAGATGCGATAATAGTGTGCGGTACAACTGGGGAACCATCCACGATGACTGTTCAAGAGAAAATTTCATTGATAGATTTTACAGTAAAAAATGTTAACAATCGTGTTCCTGTAATTGCAGGCACTGGTGGAAATAATACATCTGAGGTAATAAAAATTTCTGAAAAAGCCCAGGAGTTAGGTGTTGATGGCCTGCTAATAGTTACACCGTATTACAACAAGACTACCCAAAAAGGGTTAATCCAACACTATACAGCAATAAACAAGGCAGTAGACATACCTATCATTATATACAATGTTCCCGGCAGAACAGGATTAAATATTTCTCCTGAGACGGTAGCTCAATTAGCTCACCTTGAGAATATATCCGGAATAAAAGAGGCCAGTGGAAATATTACACAGATAATGGAAGTAAGTAGACAATGCCAAGGAAAACTAGACATTTATTCCGGTAATGATGATCATGTGTTGCCGATTTTATCGGTAGGTGGAAAAGGCGTGATTTCAGTAGCTGCGAATATAATACCAAAAGATATGCATGATTTGGTAGAAACTTTTATGAAAGGAGACATAGCTTCCAGCAGAAAAATCCAATTTAGAATCAATCCATTAGTTAAAGCATTGTTTTCAGAGGTTAATCCTATACCTGTAAAAACAGCGCTTAACCTTTTAGGCTTTGACTTTGGCAATCCTCGTCTGCCTCTAACTACAATGGATGGAAAAAACCTGAACGCATTAAAAGATGAAATGGTAAGTTACGGCCTTAAACTATAATAAGGAGTGAACATACATATGATAAATATCTTGCTAAACGGATGCAATGGTGCCATGTGCCAAGTAATAGCTCGTTTGGCATCTGAAGACGATGAAATAAATATTACAGCCGGAGTGGATAAGTTTCCTGAATCGAGAAAAAACAAGTTTCCAGTATACAAATCAATTAATGAATGTAATATAAAAAACCATGTTATAATTGATTTTTCAAGGCCGGAAGCACTCCCTGACCTGCTTGAGTATGCAAAGGTTAATAAAGCAGGAGTAGTGATTGCTACTACAGGGCTTTCAGAACAAGATTATAAGTTGATAGAAAAAGCATCAGAATATATTCCTATATTCATATCTTCAAATATGTCAATAGGCATTAATCTTTTGTTGGACTTAGCTAAAAAGTGCACTGCTGTGTTAGGAGATAAATTTGACATTGAAATAATCGAAAAGCATCATAATAAAAAAGTAGACGCCCCTAGCGGCACAGCCTTGACTATAGCAAAAACAATAAATGAAGTGTATAGGGACTCTAAAAGCTTTTGTTTTGGCAGAGATAAAGATTCAGGCAAAAGGAGCAATTCTGAAATAGGCATACATGCTGTCCGCGGTGGAACTATAGTTGGTGAACATACTGTATTATATGCAGGTAATGATGAGATTATAGAAATAAAACACACTGCTCAATCAAAGGATATATTTGCCATTGGTGCTATAGAAGCGGCTAAATTTATATACAAAAAGAAAAACGGTATATTCACCATGCAAGATCTTTCCCTTGAACAAAGCGGTGTTACATCGGTATATACATCAAATGATCAAGCTATGATAACTATAAACTGCAGAGATGATAACCCAGAGACAGTCACCCATATATTCAACAATATAGCAAGTACAGGAATAAACGTGGATATAATAAGTCAAGCACGATGGGACAATAATGTAAATATCTGTTTTACAATATCCATAAAAGATGTTGAAAAAGCAATACACACCTTGTCAGAAATTAAAAACGTAAAAATCCAGCATAATATCGATATATGTAAGATAACTATAGAAGGTAAGGGTATGGAAACACAACCTGGTATAGCCGCAGAAATATTCAATATTTTTGCAAGTCAGTCTGTTAAAGTTTTAGCCGTTTCAACATCCGAAACAAAAATATCCTGTATCATTGATAAAAAAGACCAAAAAATTGCTGTTGAATCGGTTATAAGAGAATTCGAATTGTGAATATAGATATAGGGTAAACAGTAAATTACATGCTGTTTGCCCTATGTTTTTTTATTGCCTTTTATATATTTCCTTTTCCAGCCTTTTACCGGTGGGGGTGACTGCCAGCCCTCCCATAGCCGTTTCCCTAAGAGCGCATGGAATCATTCTGCCCACCTTATACATGGCATCTACTACCTCATCAAAAGGTATCAGACTTCTAATTCCAGCAAGTGACATATCTGAAGATATCAATGCATTTACAGTTCCCATAGCGTTCCTTTTCGAGCAGGGAGCCTCTACCAATCCAGCTATCGGGTCACACACAAGCCCTAAAACATTCTTTAAAGCAATTGCTGCAGCATCCAGCGCCATATCTCCATTGCCTCCTAAAAGTTCTACAATCGCTGCAGCTGCCATAGCAGAAGCAGAACCACATTCAGCCTGACATCCCCCTTCAGCTCCCGATAATGTTGCATTGTTAGCTATTATCATTCCTATACCTGATGCAGTAAACATAGCTTCAATCAACTTTTCTTCCGGAATATTTTTATGCTCTGCTACAGTGATAACAGCCCCTGGTATTATGCCACAAGATCCTGCTGTAGGAGCAGCAACAATTCTGCCCATAGCAGCATTCACCTCGGTAACAGCTAATGCCCTGCTGACTGCCAACGTTATCGTGCTGCCACATATGGATTCTTTTTCTTTATATCTTTTGTGCAATAATTTTCCTTCTCCTCCAATAAGACCGCTTATTGACTTTATATCTTCCGATAACCCTTCTATGTAAGACTGTCTCATCACATCTATAATATTTTTCATATCACTAATTACATCATCTTCACTTGAGTCTTGGAACTGACTCTGATATTTAATTACTACTTTACCCATAGGCAATGACAATTCACGAGCAATATCTGCCAGCTGCTTTCCTGTACTAAAATCTATCAGCATCCTACATCCCTCCTATACAGGTTTGACTAGTTTTACATCTTTTATTTCAGGTATTTGTAATATACACTCAACAGCATTCTCACTTGGCATTTGATCTGTCTCCAAAATCATGGATGCTGTTAAACCTTTGTTGTTCCGATAAACCTTCATAAAAGCAACATTTATATTGAACAGCGCTAAAACAGATGATACTTTGGCTATTACGCCCGGCTTGTCCATGTGTTTTGTAACAATAGTTGGATATCTCCCAGTTATTTCAAGCCTTTCGCCATTTAATTCAGTTATTATTATTTCCCCTCCGCCGATAGAACTGCCTACTATTTCTAAATGCTCATCGTTTTCAGTTTTTACTATGAATTTAACAGTATTGGGATGCACATCTCCTAAGTCTGCCTCTTGAAAAGAAAAAGATATATCTTTTTCCTTTGCAATACTAAATGCATCCCTTATTTTATCATCATCCGGTTTCATACCCATAATCCCTGCAACAAGTGCTTTATCAGTACCATGTCCCTTATACGTTTTAGCAAAAGAGCCATGTAATTCAAATTTAACATCTACCACTTTCCCCGAACAAATACTAGCTGCAGCCCTCGCTAATCTAACCGCTCCTGCAGTATGGGAACTTGAAGGCCCAACCATCACCGGGCCTATTATATCAAACACGCTTCCATTCATACTCTCTCACCGCCAATATATCATTCATTGATATTAATGAACCTTCGTTAAATTCATTATTTTCATTCAGTATAACATAATATAAAAATATTAAAAAGGAGCCATTTATTGCTCCCTTTTAAGTGCCATAAGAAATACCTTTTCCTCCTCTTTTTTATTCTGATTTATTAATTCTTCTGCTCTCTTCAATTCTTTCTCATGGTTTTTGTTTAATTTCGCATACTTAAATTTTTTAGGTTCATTCATAAAAACACCTCCATATCTATTATTAGCTATTTACCTTTTAAAATAATTAACATTTTTTACGTATTGATGTTATCTGTCGGGGAATACTATCATTAAAAGTAAAGGAGATGATTTTATGAATAGTTTCTTTGATAGGCTTGCACTTATTCTAGTAATCATTGGAGCCTTAAATTGGGGTTTAATAGGGTTGTTCCGTTTTGACCTGGTCGCCAGCCTATTTGGAGGCCAAGCAAGTCCATTAAGCAGAATAATATACTTTTTAGTTGGAATAGCAGGTTTGTATTCAATTATATTTCTTTTTAGGGATGTAAAAACAGAAGAAGGGATAGAAAGATAGGATAGAACTAAAAAAGGATATATACCGAAACACTGTATATATCCTTTAAAGTTTATAACTTTTATTTTCATTTAGATTTAAAATATAATTGACCTTTTATGTGTAACCTTCTTATACGTGAAGTTTCACGTCCTAAACAATATTTTATCCAATTAAACTTTTTGGTATCATAAAACAAAGGTCTGTTCAAAACTTTCTCAACAACTCTTATAGTCTCCTTATATCGTTGCCCAAACTGGGCTTTTAACTTTTGTTCCAGCATCATTTTGATTTTTTGCTCAGTTAATGGTTGTTTTTCTCTTTCTAGAATATACAAACAAACTCTTTCCAGCCAATATGCTATTTCAATATATTCAATTCTTTTTAAGTAATTGCAAACCCTATTATTGTTCAATCCTTGTTGGATGCTTTCATTTTCAATAATTGAAATATGCTTATCATTTAACTTATAAACATCGTATATCATCCCATCCACACGCTCATTCAATACATAGTAGTGTTTAGTGGATCGTAATTTATCCTGTTTTATTTTTCTCAATACATCGGCAATATGTCCCTCTTTCAGCCTTTTCCCCAAACATGGGGTTGCAATCTGCTGAGCTAACCCCTCTATCTGCTCCACAACTTCACATATATCCCGCTGAATCTGTCTATCGCTATATACAATAGGACAATTTTGAATATGGTATATCTTAAGCTGTGGAAACAGTTTGCCAGTTTCCCTTACTATGCTCCTATAGAAAAAGCTCAATAATTTAGAATTTAACAATGCTAATATATATTTTACGGAATATCTATCATCCACCACCAATAAAGAATATAGGGTATTCAACAATGCATATCCCTGTTCATCAAAGGCAGCTATTATCCTATCGGCTGTTTGCCTTATTAGTATTTTAGGATTATATATAAACTCTTCTCTCATGTATGTGGCATATTCCCCTTTATTCTTATCTATTATGTTTTTGTCCATATTTATATACTTTCCATTCCACATATAGAAATATCTCCCTATATCACTGCCTTCCAATACTTTTCTGAAATCATAACCATAATCATTTGTCTTTACTATTTTTTTCTTCACGTTTCCTGTTGCTATGCCTGCAATTACTTTGCATATGTCTTTTATATATTCTGTTTTTACCTCAATAATACGCATTTTTAATTTATGAATATATTCATCCGAATAAATATCAAATATACTATCTATATTGTAAGCAAAATATTTCTGTGGAATAATATTATAATCGGAATCTTGAATTGATTGGTGCTCGGTGGTGTGTGATGCATCAAGTGAAAGTATGTTGTTTTGCATATCAGGATTATCTGTATTTTGTATCATCAGCACAGACATACTTATGTCTACATCCTTAAATATTAGGTTTCCAAAATTCACTAGAAGGTTTATATTAAACCTGGATAATATATACTTTCTTATCAGGATAAAATTATTGTTATAGAGCAAGGTGGTGGGCACAAGATAACTTATAACACCTCTGCTAGTCAAGAAATCCATACTGCGCTCAATAAATATGCTATATATATCAAACCTTCCCACAGCATATTTATAGTTTCTTATAAGGTAATTCTTATCGTAAAACCTGTTGATATTCCTATTTTCAATGTATGGAGGATTACCTATAATCATGTCAAATTTATAACAATCTATCTTTCTATCAAATATAGTGTAAATATTCCCCCGCTTATATTTATCCTTTTTTAAACTATCAATATTAACTAGTCTTAAATGTGACAATTCTATGTCATAGTTGTTTTGTTTTAATAAAACGTATAATGATAGAGCTGCTATATATAAAGCTTTCCGGTCAACATCAAAACCATAGGTATTCGCAAGTATATTTCTCAGTTGTTTGTTATCGTAAGGGCTTATAGTTTTTAATGCTTTTTCTATATAGTAAATGACAAAATTTCCTGTACCACAACCAGGATCCAGCACTTTATAATTTGTCAGCCTGTCAGAATCTATGGAATATATCGTAAAAGCATTATCTAACATATACTTTACAAGCCATGGAGGAGTAAAGTATTGACCTAATTCCCTTCTCTGTCTTGTGTTCAAAGTCTGATATATGCATGATAAAAAGTCCTTCCTTTTACAAGTATCTTTAGGAATTTTAAAAGATATCATCTTTTTGCAACAATCAGATGAAGGATATGACTTTTTGTCTTCCAGCATATGGATTATCAATACCATGACATTTTCTATTTCAGGATAATCATTATATAAGTTTTCAAATCTAAAAGAACTATAGTCTATCCGGATAATATTATTGAATTCAATAAATTTTAGAAATGATATAATTATTATAAAATCCACTATATCATTATACTCATCAATACCATCCCGAATCAGCACATTCTTTAATTTGTCGGTATAAACTTTTACATCTTCCACCTTGTTTCTCCCCAAAGTCAGTCAAAATCTTTCATATAATTATCTATTACATATAAAGCTGCACCCTTTACAGAGCTATAGGGCTCTAAATCAGAGATTACAATTTCAGAGTTTTTATATGAATCTTGCAGCACCTTTCTTTTGACAGTATCCATCAATGACTTTATCACATATTTTTTATATGTAGCTATCTCCCCACCCAAAATCACTAGTCTAGGATTGAGTGAATTTATTATATTAGCCACACCTACTCCTAGATACATCCCTACCTCATTTAGCACTTTAGCGGACAATAAATCCCCCATATGAGCGGCTCTGTTCACATCTTTGCTGGTAAAATCCCCCTGGCACTCCAAAATAGAACAATACCCCTTGTTTATCCCTTCTTTTACCCTGTCTATTATACGGCTCTCCGATGCCATAGCTTGCAGGCAACCAAAATTGCCACAAGCACATCTGGGACCATCAACATCTATAGTGGTATGTCCTATTTCTCCTGCCCCCTCACTTACTCCCCTGTATAACCCATTATTTATAAAAAAACTCGCTCCTATACCATGTCCTATTTTTAAACATACAAAGTCGCTAATACTTCTTCCTAAACCAAACCAGCTTTCACCAATAGCCATTGCTCGCACATCATTTTCTATATAAACTGGCACTTGAAACTCATCCTCTATCGCTTCACCTAAATTCAAATTCTTTAATCCAAAATTAGGCGCAAAACTAACTATCTTTTCTTGGGTATTTACAAGGCCGTGGGCAGCAATTCCAATACCTATTACCTTATTGCCATTAACGTTATTGTTAAACATAAGTTGTTGTACACATCTTATGGCACAACTTTTTATATTATCCTCTGTATAATTATCATTAAAATCCACATAGATTTCATCCAGTAAATTAATTCCAAAATCACAAAACACACCCATAACACCTTTTGAATGTAAATGTAATCCTATGACATTAACTGCTTGAGAATTGATCAACAAATATATGGGCTTTCTCCCTCCGCTGGATTTGCCCAGCTCACCCTCCTTTATCAATCCTCTTTTTATCAATTCAGCTGTAATATTGCTTATGGTAGGATGTTTTAAATTTGTTTTTTGAGCGATTTGAGTCCTGGATATAGGCCCATATCGTCTTATAGTGTCCAAAACTATCAATGTGTTTGTCCTTTTTACCGTCCTTAGATTGGCCGGCCGAAGATTATTTATCATTTTATATTATCTTCCTTTTCACGGAAATAATGGAGCTTTGGATGCGAACCCTTGCGCAGATAAACGATGCTAAAAATAATATATATTTAAAATTTTTTACATATTTATATAATAGAGTATAACAAATAATAATGCCTTATACAATCATTATAGATTGAAACATGTTGTTTTTGATCTATCCAACGTAATAAAAAAGCATAGGTTTTACCTACGCCTTGTCGTCACAACATTGTTCCATCTTTGATATTGATACCTCATAAGCGGTTTTAGAAATTATCTGACCATTATCTAGTCTTTTTTGATAATCTCGACTTTGTATTCTTCCCCATATTTTTATCCTATCCCCTACTTCCAGTTTATCACTAAAACGTGCATTCCTGCCCCAAGCAATAGCAGGTATATAATCTGATTTATTATATGCTCTATTAACAGCCAGCAGTATATCCGTTATTTCACGCTTGAATGGAGTGGTCCTATAAGATGTAGGCTTACAGATATAGCCATCCAGATAAATCTGATTAGGATTCGCTAATTCTTCACAATCCAGCGAAATATCCTTTGCAAAAATAGTCAGAATTAACCTGTTCCTTCCATCCGCATATTTGTTATAAGACCTCAATTGGCCGGTTATCTGTACATCTATTCCAGCTTTTAACTCTACACCAGTTATCAGCCTCTCAGAAATAGTTACAGGCAGTACATCAAGATAATCGCTAAGTCTAGGTATCTCAATGCTAAAATTATAAAATCCTTCACCATATATTTCATGACTGAATTTCAGCTCTGTTATAATCTTGCCACACACGATGACCTTGTTGGTTTCTAATCCTACGTTACCCAAGATAACCCACTCTCCCTTTCCTTGTACGCATAAAAAGTAACCTAAAATATTAATATTCTGTACAGGACAAGATTATGAATGATTTATTGTTTTTTTCTAACAATAGCCTTATCCATCCATTCCCACCTAGTAAAAATGAAAATCATCACTGCAAAGCTCAAGATAAAAGAAAGACCTATACCCAGCCACAGACCTTTTATACCAAGAGAGGTATAGGACAAAATATAAGCTAAGGGTATCCTAAATCCCCACAAAGATACAATGCTGAGTATCATGGATGTAAAAGCCGCACCTGCCCCTTGAAATGCGCCGTTTAATACTATCCTGCCTCCTATAAATCCATATGCAATTGAAACAAATCTCGTATAGTATCTTCCAAGTTTTATTACTCCAGGATCATTGGAGAAAACCCTAAAAAACAGCTGGGGGAAAAAGGATAAAAGTACTCCTATTGCAGTTAATATTATAAAAGTAGCTTTGACGGAATATATGCTGCTGTCTTTGGCTCTTTCCTTCTGTCCGGCACCTAGGTTTTGACCAACCATAGTGACAGTAGCTTGACTCAAACCTGCAGCAGCGATAAACGCAAAGGAATCAAGGCGATGTCCAAGACCAAAAGTAGCAGCGGCTGTATCCCCAAACATGTTAACCCTTCCCATCAAAAGCGTAGCGCCTAGTGAAATAAGGACTTGGCTCACTGAAGAGGGTATCCCTATCTTAAAAATTTCTTTTAATACCTTAAAATCGATAGACAACTCTTTTAAACTTAGCTTAAAATGCATACGCCCTGAAAAGACTAAATAAGTAAGATATATAGATACCGCTGCCCTAGATATTACCGTAGCATATGCAGCTCCTGCTATTCCCATTTCAGGGAAAGGTCCTATTCCAAATATAAGCAGAGGATCCAATATAACATTTGCTATAGCAGAAATTACACCTGCTATCATTGGCGTATACGTATCTCCTAATCCCCTCAAAACTCCACTTAAAATAAAAAAAGAAAACATAAATAACATACCAAACATTATGATCCTAAAGTACTCTAAAGCATATGGCATAACATTATCAGGGGTGTTAAGTAGTTTAAGAAGTGGGACACTGAAAGCTATACCAGTCACTGAAATTATAACAGCCAGCAAGGATAACATCACAAGTGAAGTATAAGCTACCTTCTTTACCTCTTTTTCTTTACCCGCCCCAAAATATTGAGCTGAAAGCGTGGTGGTAGCTACTGATAAGCCTATCCCTAGGGAAATAAGCACCATAATTACAGAAAAAGTAACAGCAACTGCTGCTATCGCCTCGGTGCTGTTGCTCAACTTGCTGACCCAAAAAGTATCTGTTAAATTATAGATTACTTGTACCAGATTGGTAATAATCACAGGGAGGGCCAACTTCCATACATTTCTTGAGATTTTACCTTGTGTAACATCTATTGGTGTGTTTTGAAGCATATTTTCATCCTCCGTATAAAAAAATACATCAAAGCTGATTTTCAATAACTCTGATGTATCATATTTAAGTTTTCCATGTAATACAATATTATAACATTTTAGAAAGTTAAAATAAAGTTTGGCTATTGGCTATCACTTACGAATTTGCCTGCCGGTATGATCTATCTCATAATCATCCTTATATATCAATTCTGAAATAGGCACTATTTCATACCCTTCTTTCAAAAGATTATCCAGTATCGTAGGCAGTGCCTTGGGCGTGTATTTAGCGTTATTATGAAATAGGACAATAGAACCGTTTTTTACATTTTTCAATACTCTATCTGCAGTATGTTCCGCCCCCAACTCTTTCCAATCAAGGGAATCTACATCCCATTGTATTACATAATAACCTTCTTCTTCTGCAACCCTTATGAGGGTATCGCTATAATCCCCAAAAGGGGGGCGAAACAAAGTTGTGCGCTTTCCAGTCAATTGATAGATCTCGTCTGCAGTTGTATTCAACTCCTCCCTAATTTTATCCTCAGGTAGTTTAGACATTTGAGGATGATTGGTAGAATGATTGCCTATTTCGTGACCTTCATCGCTTATCTTTTTTACTTTTTCAGGATGTTTATCTACCCAAAAACCTACTAAAAAAAAGGTGGTTTTGATATCTCTGTCTTTTAATATCTGTAATATCTCATCGGTGAATTCAGATCCCCAAGCTGCATCAAAACTAATAGAAATTTTCTTGTCCGGTATCTCTACTGAGTAAATAGGTAGCAATTTTTTGTTTAACTTGAACACACTAACTATCCCGGGCAATCCAGCATCTAAAAATGAAGAGGTTAAAATAATAATAATCAATATCAGACAAATGACAAAAAGAGTTTTATATTTTATATATACGATTTTCATATAACACACCCCGTGTTTTTATTTAATGTTTATTTCTCACAGGGTATAATAATGCATGTCTATTCCAATTAATCGTAATTTAATATTCCATTATCCATCAGCTTGAAGTCATCTATATATAAATTCGGACTTAGTATAATACAATCTATGTGTACACCTGCACTTATATTTCCCCCAAATGTATCGTTGCTACCAAATGCAATATGAATTGTTCCTATTTTTTTCTCATCCTCTAAAGTGTTGCCGGTAAGCAGCGCCTGCGGATTTGTTCCTATCCCTAACTCTGCAACATTTCTACATTTATCAGTATCACCCAACATGTTCAAAAATTTTTTGGCCTGCTCTCCCCCTTTTGCATCCTGTAACAGACCGTCTTTTATTTCTAAAACAATTGGAGAAATTACTTTGCCTATATCTGCTATACTGCCGTCCACCAAAATTTCACCTTGAGCACTTCCTTCTAACGGTGCAATATATGCTTCACCGGAAGGCAAATTTCCTGATTCTCCCCTGCGTAAATATCTGCCAGTACTTTTAAATGCCTTTCTCCCATCTATGCACATTTTTAGTTTAAAACCATCTTTTTCAATCAAAACATTCTTTCCCTCATCCAACAATTCAGCTACTCTGTCGGTAATATATTCTACTTGCTTATAATCAGCAGTGATTGCACCCTTTAAGAACATATCCTCTGTAATACCGGGCATTGTTGCAATTCTAGCCCCGGCAGCAGCAGCCTGCCTTCTAGCCTTTGTATGTGTTATGGAATGCTTTGTTAGACACATTACTATATCCGAATGCTTCATGGCTTCAGCTACCGGTTTAGGCGGCTCTTGCCCCGATCTTTCAATACTTCCCGTATTGAGAAATATAGGCTTGAGTTTTAAAAGTTTAGCCGCATTGTATATATGATCAGAAAGCGCTCTTGTGCTGTCGTCACAAACTATTAGGCAAGTCTCATCTTTATTAGCTCCCATACATTCAGTCAACAGCTTTTTAGCATTTTGCTCTAATTTGTCCATTATCAGTCTTTGCCTCCCATAGTCTTTAAATGTTTCATACAACCATATAGCTCCAATATTAACTTCCATTCATCCTGATCGTAAAACTCACATTTTTTATTTCCAAAGCTTTTAGCAACCTCTAAAGCAAATCTAGCCGCCATTTCTACATCAATCTCGTGAGATGCACCTGATGCACAGCCGGGAACAATAGATTGTGTGGTTATAGCAACTCCCACAACTGGACTGGATGTAGCTATTGCCGGCTGGAGTATGCTATTAATATGGTGCAAGCCATTACCATAAGGTGTTATATCCTGTACCGATATTGGCAATACAACCGGAAGCTTTCCTGTTACAATTTCCATCAAATCTAGCAACGAATCACTTACTTTCAATATATATCCATCCTTAACAGTAGGAGTAATGGCAAAACCTTTTGCATTTAATATCCTGTTACCTTTTGTTGTATCTATCGATAGTATAGCATCCATCCTAGGATCTACTTCCATTGAATTCATTGTCCTCATATCTACCGGGGATCCCATAAATGGAACAGGTTCGTGGGGCTGGGTAGGTGCATCAGGACATATGTGAGTAGCTATTATCACATCACCTTGTAAAAAATCACCTTTACCCTTCATATCTACTATCTTAGCGGCTGCCGAAAGGGCAGCTAGAGCACCGTCCCCATCAGAAACGAAACCCGGTATTTCCGGCCTTGCACCTATCCCTCCCAATCTTCCTATAATGCCTAAAGTAGGTGCGCTGCCGCTTTTACTTTTACCATCCTTTCCCTCTATAAATATCTTAATAAAATCCGTCTTCCCAACATCGCTCTTTATCTGCTTTACCACAACACTATCTAGCCCTTTATCGGCTAAATACCCCTTAACACATTCTCCATTTACTGCAGGATGGTCTAATATTTCCATCATATCCATCACCTGTTTTAGCATTATATCCACCTCCCAGTTTATATTAAAAGATATACTTAATTATTTGTTTGTTAATTGCCTGCTCACAAACCTTAAATAAATCAGGATCATACATCCCTTTACCCAGCTTCAAATTATCTTTTGACACTTTTATAACAACAACATTCTGCCCTACCTCCGCTTCTGCAGAGGTTATAGGCAAACAATCCTTCTCATCTATCAGTGCTATAAGATCGGGAAAAGTAGCAATTCTTTGGCCTTCCTTCTCCAAAGTCATATACTCATTCCAAAATGTGATTTGAACCTGATCAGACAAACCCAACCAGCCCACATCAAATCCACCTTTTGATTCTAGATTGATAGATTCTATGTGGAATTTGCCTATAATCTCTCCCCCTAAATAATCACACACACTTTTTGCTGTATAGCCAAGGCCCTTTTCTTTAGAGTCAATCATACGCCTGCCTATCTCTATAGCTTGTTTTATAGAACCTACTGCCCCATTATTAGCAGCATATCTTTTTGAAACAGGGTTTCGTGCCACCGCAACCAATCCTCCTGCATTTACTGCCGCACTCCTTATAATATTTGAACATTTCTGTACCGAGCCGATAGACACCACCTCAATATAATTGCCGTCCTGCTTGCTGCCGCCTACGCCTACCTGTATTGCCCTATAATCTGCTAGCTTATGCAGACCCATAGCTCCCATCACACTTGTGGGATGAGCTCTTCCATTACACGATACATCAACTAACGGAATACCTAACATTGAAGCCTGTAGCCATCCGTTGAGTGTAGCCAGCCCACCTGCTTCGTTGCTCATTATTGCATCAATTTTAGTGCCGGATAACTGCTCAATAAGTTTAATCGCACGAACATAATCAACCGGTTCAGCATAGGCATCTTGGGCAGAAGGGGCGCCGACTGCTGCAACATTCACCAACACAGCATCATCTTTGATATCCTGTACGTCAACTAATTTAGGTGAAGAAAATTGAACGGCGAGCGTAGCAAGCTTTTTCCCCTCATTTATAGCTCCGCCACCCCCTCCACCTAAAAAGCATCCCCCTATAGCCGCAGGCTCTATCATTCCCTGATTTAACATAATCTCTGCCATCTGCCACACCTCTTCCTATCTTGATAATCTAAAATACTCAATAAAAATTCCAGCTGCCAAAACAGGATCTATCACCTTTAAACCGATTTCTTTTTCTATCAGCATCCTTATTCCTATCGTTGACATGCCTGTGCAGGCTAAAACTATCCCATCACATCCCATATCTTTAAGGGACTCACATGCCTGCAATATGTTGCTTTTGCTGCCGTTTTTATATAAATCCAAAGTGTTGCTTATCCCTTCCGGTTTTATATAAAATTTAAATTTGTCACCTAAAATTCTCTTTATTACATCGGGTACCTGTTGGGTTATCCCTACAACACCAATATTATCTCCTGTTCCAACTGCCAACGCCGCTGCACTTGAACCTGCTCCCACCACTGGTATGTGCAGCAGTTTCCTACATTCCTGTACGGCAGGATCTGCGGCGCAGCTGATGAGAATTATATCCTGTCCTTGGCTCTCTAATTTTTTAGCAATTTCAATAATTTTGGGTATAGCTTGTTCTTCGGTATTATCATCATGTATCCCTTCAGGCTGGCCTTCTATACATTTAGTGGTGATGCAAAAATCATTGAAGTATTTGTTTAAAATATCAGAATGTACCTGCAGTTGTTTTTGATCTTTTAAAGTTATTACCCTGATCAATCCTACATTAAACTTTCCCATCAACAGTCGCCCCCCAATTTAAAAATATCTTTAAAAAAGGCTGCCCTAAGCAGCCTTTTTTAAATTATCAATATTTTACCAATTCATCATAAATAAAGGGTTTTCTATCCCTTAAATACGATATTTCAGTTCTAAATTTGTCTATATCATCTAAATCTATAGTTACTACCTCTACCATTTCCTTGTCTTTTGGCAGTTCAGCAATTATTGTGCCTCGTGGATTACACACCTTGCTCTTGCCGAATAAGTGTAAATCCCCCTCCATACCTACCCTGTTAACACCTACCGTAAAAAGAATATTCTCTAGAGCCCTTTGGGAAACATTCAAATCCCACATATCTTCATCCTGTATTCTCCAAGCAGCAGGTATAAAGACTATCTCTGCTCCTTTTAAACATAGGGTTCTGCATGCCTCTGGGAATCCTGCATCATAGCAGATTATTATACCCAGTTTACCAAATTTAGTGTCAAATATATCATAGCTAGACCCTTCTTTAAAATATAATCTATCCAGTGCCCATAGATGACTTTTTGCAAAGCTACCTATCATATTCCCACCGTCGTCAAATACAATAGCTGAGTTAAATAATACTCCCGGTAAATCCCTTTTTTCTGCAAATGGAGCAATAACAAACACTTTATTTTGTTTTGCAGCGTTAGAAATCTCACTAAAAGTATAATCAAAATATTTCAATCCGAGTTCAGCTATCCTCTCTTTTAATATGCTCAAATTATAACCCGTAGAGAATAATTCAGGAAGACATACAATATCAGCACCCTTGTCCGCTGCTTCTGTAATAAGTTCAACAGCTCTACCTGTATTATATTTGACGTCCCCTAATTTTGATTCCATCTGGGCTATACCGATATTTACCTTTCTAGCCAACATTCACACCTCCTTCAGATTCTTTTATAAAAACTTCTTTATCAAAAATTAATTCTAATACATAATAAACTATGCCTGAGCAGATTATTCCATTGATGGGAGGAAGTCCAAGTTTTTGATTTGTGGTTATATATGATATTAAAAACCCAATAATCCATGATATTATAGCTATCCAGTTGATACCTTGGCGTATGACCAGTTTCCTTTTTCTTATGAAATAATACTCTACCCACATAATTCCCGCAATAGAAGGAACAGTCATACTCAAAATACTCAAGAAATTTTGAAATCTAAATATAATACCTGAAGCTGCTATTGCTGTACCTATAATGCCTGCTACAAAAGTTAAAGTCTTTCGCTTTTGGTTGGGCAACACATTTTTAAGGGCTAATCCTCCTGAATATGCATTGGAAAGATTGGTAGACCATGCAGCCAGCAAAAGTATAACAAAAGCAATCCAATGGAATCCTAAATTAGCAAGTACCTCTGTTATATCCCATGTCGGTGCTTGCATAGCAATGATTCCTGCTGCTACCTGCTGAAATATAGATATTATTGCAAAACCAACAAATCCTACTATAAGAATATCTTTAAAACCTTTAGTATATCTAGTATAATCCGGAGATATAATGGCGCCAACGATTATCAAGCCTACAACCATATTTACCCCTTCAATAAGGGTCATGCTTCCGGCTGGAGTATAATTGGCTATCGCTTGTACGCCATTTGATCCTAAAGTTTTTGCTAACCCCCAAATCATCAATATGATAAGTGGAGGTATAGCTATATAGTTGAATAGTGCCATTGTTTTAAAACCATATACTGCTACTATAACCATCAGTAAACCTAAAATTATAATTGCCAAAGTCAAATTGATACCAGGAAATATCTTTTGTACCGATAGCCCTGCAACTCCTGCTTGGATACCAAACCATCCAAAACTAGTTATACCGAGCATCAAAGATATTATCCATTTGCCACCTATTTCCCCAAATGCGCCTTTTGCTAAAACGTAGGTGTTTAATCCCTCTTTACTGCCTATATACCCTTGAATGCTCAGTATCAATACCAGCAAGAGGTTTCCTATAATGGAAGCTATAATCAAACCTTTAAGTGCCATTCCGGCAATTAGAGCACCACCCACCATCAATTCAGAAATAGCGATATTGCAGCCTAAAATATTAAACAGCGGCGGCCCCCAACCTGTTCTTTCCTCTTTAGGAACAGGATTCAATATTAAATCTTCCCTTTCCTGCATGCAAATAACACCTCCGTAAAATAAAATATATAGGGTAAAAACGATACAACTTCCCTATATATATTTTATAATTTTTTCAATTTTTAAACTATGGCCACTATTAAATAAATATTAACTAAATTTTTGTGCACCGATGAACAATTATCCCCTATTTTTCAGCGAGTATTTTGTACAGCTCCAGGGCTAATCTATATTTGAATCTTTCTTCACAACAATCGAAATCATTGTTAAAAATTTTTCTTACTTTTTTCATCCTGTATATAAAAGTATTTCTATGTACAAAACATTTTTCTGCCGACTTTGTAATATTCCCATCTGATTTCACGTATGCATACAGTGTATTTGTAATTAGCTCTCTTTCTGAATGGCTGATGCCTTCCAGAGGTTCAAGCATGTATTTTACGAATTTCTTTGAAATACTCAAATTGCTTATGCTGTTAAGCAGTACATAATGTATTATCTGATCAAAAAAATATATATTCTTATTCTCATGAAAGTTGGATTTTTGACGGGCAGCATAGCTAATATATGAATAGATAGAATAGATATTTTGAACATCTGTTACTAACTTGCTTATCATACACATAAAATCTTTATCTGAACAACTCAATTTATCATTCTTAAAAAGTTCTTTGATTATATTCCGCTCCCAATTTTCTTTATTGGTTATCGAATAAATCAACACAAAACTACTGTCTATCCATGCATAAATAGCTTTAGGATTAGACTTTATATTTTCCATATTTACATATCTTTCAAAAATGCCCTTCTGTCCACACTGAATCAATATTATTACAAAAGGGTAAGTAAAATCAAAATAGCTATTGATAGATTTCATCTGTTGCTTTAGCCTATTGGAATCCTTGTATTTGTTTAAAACAAGGATTTCCTTGAGTTTATCACTTACCCACCTTTCCTGATTCTGTCTCATCAATATCTCTTTGTAAAGGGTATGGGTGATCTCTATATAAGGTATATCAGGAGGAAGCTGTATAATCGGAATACTATATTGATTCGCTAAGTCAATCATATTTTCGGGAACGCTCTTTAAGAACCTATTGATTTTTATTATAATACCTGCTGCGTTCTTTTGAGCTAGCTCTAAAATCAACTTCTGTTGAAGTGCTTGGCTGTCTTTTATAGCATAGCCAGTAGTAAGCAGCAGTTCTTCGCTCCTTATCCAACCTGATATATCAGGTACTTCCTGTATATCCACATAGCTTACTATTCTGTCTAAACCTTTTTCACCTGCAACCACAACACCTCTTTTTAATTTTCCAATCTCTAGAGCTTCCCTTACTGTCATTGCCATATACATCTTCCTCCATTTTTTATATTAAGGAATAATTTTATGACTTTCGACTTTGTAATGACTCGACCAGAAAAATTAGAACAAAAATTTATCCAAATATTAGGGAATCCAAGTCCCTAGGATAGTGTGTTACCAGTTCACATCCATCCTCTTTTACTATCACAGTATCAGAATGCCTGAATCCTCCTATTTCAGGTATATATATACCCGGCTCTATGGAAAATACCATTCCAGCCTCTAATACCATGTCTGAATCAAACCTCAAATAAGGCTGTTCATGAGAACTTATGCCTATAGCATGTCCCACTCTATGTATGGCATATTCTCCAAAACCAGAATCTTGAATCACTTTTCTCGCTGCAAGGTCCACCTCTTTTGCAGTTATCCCTGCTTTAATTATATCAATTCCAGCTTTTTGAGCCTTGACGGCAACATCGAAGGCTTCTACCTGTTCAGCTCTAGGTTGTCCAATAAATATCGTCCTTTCGCATTCTGCCCTATATCCGTTAAACCCCACTTGTCTGCTATGAATACAGACATCGCCACTCTGAAGTTTTCTTGTATTGGAAAACACATGGGGCATTATACTCCTTTCAATGCCCGATGGACTCATTACAAAAAAGTCTAAATTTGCATCTGGAAATTCAGCAGAGACCTTATTGAACAATCCATGATTGCCAAATTGATCTAGATCCATTTCAGTCACTCCGGCTGCAGCATTGGCCAGCGATTCTGCTACAGCTAGATCTACCAGCTGCCCTGCTTCACGGATCAATTCCAATTCATCCTCATCCTTTAAAAATCTCATCTGTTTTATCTGTTGACCGATATCCTCACATGTAAATCCTTTTTCTGAAAGGTGTCTCTGAAAAGATAAAGATATATTGTCAAATTCTATGCCTATCTTACCTGTTGCACAATTTTCTGATAATATACTGTCAAAATGCTCAAAAAACGAAATTCCACCGTCTGCTTTTTCCGGATGCTCATAATATACATATAAATTATCTACATTTGCATCTTGTTTTGCGTGCTCTTCTTCAAGGGCTGGGACAATCAGTAAAGTGCTGTCCTGATTGATGATTAACCCAATAGGCCTTGAATAAGTGATTGCCTTAAATCCGGATAAATAAAACAGGCTATCCGGATTTAAAACAACACAAAAACTGATATTTTTACATTTCATATATTCTCTAATAGTGGACATCCTTTTTTGATAATCCATCCAAATCACCTCTTTATCATTATCCTAAATTTTCAGGGTTTAAACATTTCAATTCATCCAGTACAAATACCCCATCCTTTCTTATCAGGACATCATCAAAATATATATTGCCTCCACCATATTCAGGCCTTTGTATACATATCAAATCCCAGTGTATAGCAGATTTGTTTCCATTACACGCATTATCATAGCATCGGCCGGGGGTGAAGTGGAAGCTTCCATCAATCTTTTCATCAAAAAGAATATCGGTCATAGGATGCTTTATTTTAGGGTTAACTCCAAAAGCAAACTCGCCTACATACCTGGCCCCTTCATCAATATCGAATATTTTATTTATCTTTTGTGTGTCATTTGATGTAGCTTTGACTATCTTCCCGTCCTTAAACTCAAGTACCACATCCCTATAAATAAATCCCTCATACGCCGACTGTACATTGTAGCTTATCTTGCCGTTAACAGAGTCTCTTACAGGTGCAGTATATACCTCTCCATCAGGTATGTTATTATGCCCATCCAGTGCAACAGCCGGTATGCCTTTTATTGAAAAAGTCAAGTCGGTACCTGGTCCAGTAATCCTCACCTTATCAGTTTTGTTCATCAACTTAACCAAATTCTGCATGGCTATTCCCATCTTTCTATAGTCAAGAAGACAAACATCAAAATAAAAATCCTCAAATTCCTCGGTAGACATGCCTGCTAATTGTGCCATAGCATCATTAGGATATCTCATAACTGCCCATTTTGTGTTGTTGCACCTCTGATCAAGATGTATGGGTCCCCAATATTTTTTCCTGTATATGCCTATTTTGTCTTCCGGCACATCATTCCATTCGCTCAAATTCTCGGTAGCTCTTATATCTATATAGGCATCCATATCTTTCATTCTATCTAGCTCATATTTTGCGATATCCCCCATATGCTCCTCATCAGCACCCTTTATAAGAACCCTCTCCACCTTATAGTCAAATATATGAACAAAGGGTTTTCCCCCTGCTTTATACGCTTCTTCTACAAGAGCCCTCAAAAGCGGGACAGCGCGGCCGTGCATCTCTATCAATATTTTTTCCCCTTTTTTTAAATCACAAGAATAATTTATCAACTGATCGGCAAATCTTCTTATCCTTTTGTCTTCCATCAAAAGTCATCCTTTCTTCAAGATAATAAATAGAGGAAGGCAGCCTTCCTCTAAAAGTCAAAAAACATAAATAAATTTTTATGAAAATATCTCTTCTATCACTTCAGGATCAGGCTTAGGGGTCAAAAGACTTACTATTATCAAAGTCAATATTGACAATGGTGCAGCTATCAATATGCTGTTTAAGCCCCATGGCCTGGCTAAAGGTATTTCCCATATCAATGTAGTCAATCCTCCAATTATTATGGAAAACAATCCTCCATACTTAGTAGCCCTCTTCCAGAGTATTGCTGCAAGAACAGCAGGAGTTATAGCTGCCCCATACATCGTATAAGAATACATCTGCATCTGAAGTATTGTAGGAAAGAAATTCCCTAAAATATATGCCAATGCCCCAAGAACAACTATAGTTATCCTTGTAAATTTTAATTTCTCCTGTTCGCTAGCATCAGGCTTAAAAAATTTAAGCCATAAGTCATAGGTAACATTTGTAGCAGCGGAAAGCAGATAAGAATCTCCGGTAGTGATCATAAAAGCCACTGCCGCAGCTAATATTATCCCACCTACAGCAAAAGGGACACTTCCCATAGCTACTTGCAGCATTGCAGTATCTGCATGTTCTAACGAAGGATAAAATACGATAGCAGCTGATACAAATACTACAGATAAAAATATCACAACTATCTCACCGATAAAAAAACCTATATTTGATTTGCTGGCTGTCTCTTCATCTTTCGCCGATGCAAATCTCTGGTACATATTTTGATCTCCCAGTATCAGAAATATGAGCGGAAAAATATATCCCAGCAACTGGATGGTAGACATGCCGCCTGTCCAGGTCATCTTTTCAGCAGGTATCTGAGAAAATAAGCTGCTCCACCCTCCTGCCTTAGAGAGCAGAAAAGGAATCCCTAGTCCCATACCACCTACAATTAAAAGAGCACTTATAAAATCAGAATATGCAACAGTTACCATTCCACCACTCACTGCAAAAAATATTATAAAAACCGCTGATATCAATGTAGCCACATTAAGATCTAGCCCTGTGGTCAAATTAATAACATATCCGCCGCCCTTAAACTGATAAGATACAATCCCAACATATGCCAAAACTATAGCAATGGCTGCTAATGTCCTAGCTAATGAACCATACCTCATCTCCAAAATTTCAGGTATAGTATATTTAGTTAATTTTCTAACCCTACCGGCCATAAAATAAAGTATAATGATACCTACAGGAGCGCCGATAAAATATAATATACCCGTCAACGGCCCATATGTATAGATAAAGTTAGCTGCACCTGTTACCGTTCCACCTCCTACCCATGTAGCAAGCAAAGTACCTACCAACACGATAAGGGGCAGATTTCTTCCTGCTACTACAAAATCATCACTGTTCTTGATCTCTTTCTTACTAATGAAAATTCCCATGACAGTAAGGATTAAGAGATATGCAATTACAAATAGTAAAAATCCAATATTCCCCATGCTTACATCTCCTCTCATTAAGTAAAGTACTACTTATAAATAATGTTGATTACTCAGAACAAATCACCATTAAATATTATTAATTCTACACCAAAACTTTAATTCCTTTTAATATACTAAACTATTATATTTTTATAATCCTTAGGAGCATTGTTAAGAACTTGACAGCCTTTTTCAGTGACTAATACTAGGTCTTCCACCCT
>JAQVDB010000027.1 GCA_028698525.1 Clostridia bacterium | reverse complement strand
AAAAATGATTAAGGAGGGTTTTAATGAAAAGGGTAGTTGCGTTATTAATTATGCTTATCGTGGTAATTAGTATGTTTACAGGATGTGCAACAACTACTTCTGATTCTCAGGGATATGTCGCTTACTAACGGCATGAATTTACTGGGTATTGGGATTTCTTATCAGTACATAATTAAAGGTATAATTTTTATATTAGCAGTTGCTTTTGACGTGTTATCTCGTGGCAAGACATCTGTTTGATTATTGGTAGCATTACAGCATATTAATATTATTGAAAGGACGTGGAGATATAATGAGAAAAAAACAAATAGGTTTTGTGTGTTTTGGCGAGGTAAATACGCCATATGAGCGATTGGAAACAAAGCATGATTATGCAATAGGTGTGCTCAAGGATTTAAATGCCGACATATTAGATGCTGGAATTGTTATTGATGATATAGAATATAAATCAGCAGATGCAGCAATTGAAAAACTTCATGGATTCAATATGGATTGCCTTATTATCTGTATTGCAGGCTGGATTCCTACCCATGCAGTTATTCGTGTAACGGATGCTTATCGCAATATACCTATGCTTCTTTGGGGACTATGTGGCTGGCGTGAGAATGATCGTATTATTACTACTGCCGATCAAGCAGGTACTACTGCCGTTCGTCCTACTTTTGAAGCGATGGATTATAGATTTAAATATGTGTATAGTATAATCGATCAACCGGCTCCTACGGATAAAATTTCTGCATTTGTAAATGCTGCGTATGCAACATCATGTCTACGCAAGGCGCGAATCGGTACTATGGGATATAGAGATATGTTGCTTTATGGTACACAGTACGAAGCTAATTCTATGCGTAGTCAGATAGGCGTTGAGGTTGAGTCGTTTGAGATGTTAGAAATGATACAGAATACTGAAAAATTAGATCCAGACAAAGTTAAAGAAGTAGTTTCTTTTGTTAGAAATAACTGGGAGTTTATGGCGGAATGTGATGATTCTGTAATAGAAACCGGTGTAAAATATGCTTTAGCAGTAGGAAAGAAAATTGAAGAACGAAATTATGAGGCAGTTACTCTTAATGATGTAGATGGTATGAAAAAACTATTGGAATTTCCTCCAGCTATGATGTTTATGTTATTAGATCATTATTATTGTGTGCAAACTACTCCGGAGAATGATGTAATGGGAAATGTTACGCAGTTAATGGTTAAATATGCAACTGGGCAAACTGCTGCATACCTTGAATATTATGAATTCTTCAAAGATAGTTTGTTAATGGGTGTGCCAGACTATATACCTAAGGCAATAACTAAAGGAAATATCAAGATTCTTCCTACATCATTTGGTATGTTGTCGGGTTCTTTGCTCAATGTATCCAAACTCAAAACGGGAAAACTTACTTGTTCAAGGCTTTTCTATAAAAAGGGAAAGTATTATATGCATATTTATACTGGCGAAGCCAAGGCACCCCCGATATGGGAGGAATGCGGTTGGAAATCGCCTGCACCTCAGCTTCCAAGTTTAGAAGTATTTTTAGATAATTGTACTGTTGAAGAGTTTGCCCAAAAAGTACCTTCGCAGCATGTCATCATAAGTTATGGAGATAATACACAAACTTTGTATGATATGTGCATGTTGTTAGATATTAAAGTTATTTGATAAGAGATCAGTATTTAGAAGTTACCTTAATTCGTTGTGTTAGTTGATTTTACAGATGAAACTTGCAAATAAAAACTCCAGTATGTAATATTACCCTGTTGTCGGTTAAGTTTGTTAAATAAGAATGCAGTTGACAAGGGAAAAATTAGCATACTGGAGTTTAATAAAAATGGCATTTTCTAGTAGACTAACTTAATACTGAAAGAGTTTGCACTAAATCAATTCGAGCTTTAATAACAAGGCAAGAATACTAAACTTTTAGCTTACAGTTAACTTTTATGGAAATACTATATACAAGCTTTATATTCGTATAATACTCCTAATTTGGCTTATATATCAGTTAGCACAACAGATTATTTAATAATATTAGAGAAATGGAGAATAAAAATGGGTTATATTGCCGTTGATTTAGGAACAACAAACATCAAGGTTGCCTGCTATGATAATAATCTTAAAGAGCTTTCATCAAAATCTATAAAGGTACAATACATTAAGAATAATGGAAAGATAGAGTTTAACCCTATTACATATTTTCAAAATGTTTGCAATGCGATAGCCATGTGTAGCAAACTATCCTTTTCGAGTACAAAAGAAAAACATCAGATAATTTTAACAGGACAAGCTGAATCTTTAATAGTTATAGATGATAGTGGAAATCCTGTTAGAAACGGCATTTCATGGATGGATATGCGTTCTATAGTGGAATGTGAAGAAATTAGTTCTAGTTTTGACTCTAAAGCTTGTTACAAAATCACCGGACAAAACTCAATTATTCCTACATGGCCAATCACAAAAATATTATGGATTAAAAAAAATGAGCCAGATATATTTAATGCTAATATAAAATATATGTTACTTAAAGATTATATTGTTTTTTGCCTTACTGGAATGCTTGTAGGAGAATACTCTATATATAATTTTTCATATTATTTCGATATAATAAATAAATGTTATTGGACTGAAATTTTGGATTACTGTGGTGTTAAAACAAGTCAACTTCCGGAGCTCGTTGAACCGTGTATTATTATTGGCAATATAAAACATGATATTGCCAATAAACTTAATTTATCGGACAAGTGCACAGTAAATATTGGGACATTAGACCACTTTGCAGGTATGATAGGGACAGGAAATATTAGAGAAGGGCTTATAAATGAATCAACGGGAACTGTGTTGTCTATAGCTACTATGTTGAAAGAGCCAAGATTGAATCATTTTCGAATTCCATGTCATTATGGGCCTTTCAAAAATTCTTATGTAATGATGCCTATATGTGAAAGTGGAGGAATCAGTTTAGAATGGTACAGAGATAATTTTGTTTCTGACGAAAAATATGAAGATATTAATAATATAATAATAAAGAGGTTACCTGACGAACAGCTTATTTTTCTGCCCTATATCACTGGTGTAAATGCTCCCGAGTTTAATAAATCTGCAACTGGAGTTTTTTATGGTGTAAAAATTACACACGATAAGTATGATTTTGTATATGCTGTAATGGAAGGTATTGCTCATTTGCTTGCAAAAAATATTGACTTTATTAAAAAAGTTGGTGTTGAATCCGATTCCATAATTTCAACAGGCGGTGGGGCAAAGTCGGATTTTTGGTCTCAGCTTAAAGCTAATATTACAGGTATTCCGGTTTTAGTACCTGAAAAAGAAGAGGCGGCAAGTTACGGGGCGGCGATAATTGGATCCATAAGCAACGGGATGTTTTATAATTATAATGAAGCTATAAGTCATTGTGTTTCTATTAAGAAAAAGTTCTATCCTAAGAATATAGACTTTTTTGCTGAAAAACATAAACTGTTTAACAGTGTTTATGATCGACTTAATAATACTTAATTATAATTTAAGCAAGTTTTAAAAGCTAGATGAAAATTTTCATATGATTTAAAGTAAGAAAATACGAGAATGAATTGGAACAATTTTTTATAATTGTGGTTTAACTTTATAAATTGTATTTAAAATGAGTAAGAGAGGTTTTAAATACCACTTGCAGGCAATAGGGAGGAATAAGTATGATAACAGATAATATTAAAGTAAAGCAAACCATGCACAAAAACTATGGAAGATGTATATATATAGCTAATAAAAAAATAGAATTATTAGTTACTATAGATTTAGGTCCTAGAATAATACATTTTGGATTAATTGGGGGAAGCAATGAATTTTGTGAAAATGCTCCGTTTAAAAAACAAGTTTTAGGGAAAGAATGGATGCTTATGGGGGGACATCGTTTATGGCACAGCCCCGAACATGAAATACGTTCATATTTGCCTGAACAAGATCCAGTAAAATGGGAAAGAATCGATAATGGAATAAAAGTGATTCAAACTGTAGAACCATGGGCACAGATACAGAAAGAGATTGAGATAAACCTTTATCCAAACAGTAATAAGGTAAATTTGACACATTGTCTTATTAATATGAATGCATGGGATGTGGAATTGGCGGCTTGGGCATTATCTGTTATGGCACCAGGAGGAACACAAATTATACCTCAACCTAATAGAGATACAGGTTTATTGGCTAATCATGTTATTGCACTATGGCCGTACTCAAAGATGAATGATAATAGAGTTTTTTGGGGTGGTAATTATATAATTCTTAAACAAGATTCGAATCAAACAACAGCATTTAAGTTTGGGATCTCAAATGAAAAAGGCTGGGCAGCCTATTTAAATCATAGAAATCTTTTTATTAAGCGTTTTAAACATAAAAAAAATGCGTGTTATCCTGACTTTGGAGTTTCTTATGAAACATATACAACAGATTTCATGATGGAAATGGAATCTTTATCGCCATTAAAATTGCTTGTACCTGGTGGAAAATTAATTCACAAAGAAGAGTGGGAACTTATAGATAATATTAATATAGATGTAAAAAAAGAAAAGGACGCAGATATAATCGTAAATGAATATGTAGAAATATAATCGGAATGAACTATACTAGACTTGCTGAACATATAGAATAGCTAATATAATAAAAAACAGAAAGGGTATGTACGGTGATGATAGCTAGAAGAGGTTTTATTCCAGAGTAGAAATAACAAGACTTATCACATAGCAAGGTAAAACAATAAAGGAAGTATCCAGGGAAATAGATGTAAACAAAACTTCCATATATCGCTGGATAAAGAAATACAACCAGTATGGTAAAAATGCTTTCCCTGGTAAAGGAAATCTCCAGCCGGAAGATGAGAAACTACGCAAATTACAGCAGAGAATGTTCGACTTAAGTGAAGAAAATGAAATATTTAAAAAAGTTGTGCCCATTTTCACAAGACCCGAGAAATAAAATATAAATTTATCAAAGAATATAGCTTCATAAAGAATCTAGACAAATCTATGACATTCCTTATATTACAGCCAGCTAAAAAAAGAAGGATTTATCTGTGGGAAAAATAAAGTAAGACGACTAATGAGAGAAAACCGTATGTATAGTCACTTAAGAATAAAAGATAAAGCCACAACCAATTCTACCCAGTAGCCCCAACTTATTAAATCAAAATTTTAAAGCAGAAAAACCTAGTCAAATTTAGGCTAGCGATATTACATATTAAAAAAGAAGTAACAGGCTGGTCACTGGATACTACAATGATAAGAAAACTAACTATAATCGTATTGAGTAAGCTATTTGTAAAGAAAGTCCTAGAGAAGAAAGCCTAATATTCTATTCTGACTGTGGCGTACAATATGCAGTCTTTGAGTATCAAGATACATTGAGAAAATACGGTATAATACAAAGCATGAGCGGAAAAGGAAACTGCTATGGTAATGCCTGCATGGAATCCTTTTTTCCCACGTTAAAGAAAGATTTAATATGCGATAGAATCTTTAAGATTAGAGCACAATTAAAACTTGCTATTGTGGATTACATTGAAACAATCTATAACTATAGGCTCTACAAAAGCATATATATATATATTTGATGTCAAGGGTCAAGATGAATTTACTTCGTTCGCCTTTGATATCTACGAAAGCAACATATTTAATTGTAATAGCACCAAGCATGCATACTATTCTATATTTATTATAAAGTTTTACTGTTTTTTGATTTAATGGTGCACTTACTATAAATTCTGTACCCGAAAGAATATCAATTTTTGCCGTTTCAGGAGACTGTGAAATAATTTGTGTATGAAATACCTCCAAGTTAAGGTAAAATAAACTTAACCAAAGAGGTATTTTTTTATGGCAAGAAAAAACCGGAAATTAACTGAAGCAAAATATTAAAGATGTTAGTTGAGGGGCACAATTATAAAAAAGAAGTATTAGGTATGCGGGTCGGTGAGAATGGGAACTCTAAGTACTGGCTAAATCAGATCATCTACCAGCCCACAATCTTACAATTATTACTCTAGTTGTTAATTTTAAAAGTTGACAGCTTATACTATTTATTTATGTTAACTTTTCAACCCACAATTTCACAGCATGCATCATAGACTTGGCTGATATCATCCATAATATAGTCCGGGCATTCTTTTTCCAGTGTTTGTCTGTCAAATGAGGTTGTGATAGCTATGCATTTCATTCCGGCTGATTTTGCTGCCATTATTCCATTTATCGCGTCTTCAACTACTACACAGTTGCTAGTCTCTTGATTTAAAAGTTCTGCTGTATGTAGATATATCTCAGGCGAGGGTTTTTTGTTTCGCACATCCTCACCGCTTACAATAACATCAAATATTGATGTAGAAATAGTTGCAGCCTTAAGGTTTGCATCTATTTTTATTTTATCTGCACTGCTTGCAAGTGCAATTTTAAACCCGGAAGTTTTCAATTTAGTCAATAATTCATTAATACCTTTAAATACCTTTATCATTGAAGGTACTATATTCAGATAGATTTGGTAAACCCTGTCTTTCATTTGGGTTTTATACTCAACCCCATACTTTTGGGCTACTCCACCTATATATCTATCTTCACCTGCTCCGATAAAAGGAAGAAAATCTTCTGGCTTTGCATCGATTCCATATTCCTCCAACCCCATTATAGCTGCAGCATTAATCACTGGTTCAGAATCAACCAGTACTCCATCCATATCAAAGATAACTGAAAGATTTTTTGTATCAGGCATTTATATCTCCTTTCCAAATCCTTGATAAACAATATAATATATTAAAAGATAATGTTTTACAATAAAAAGTAAGGTTTTCTATTGTAGTAGTCATAAACTCAATGTAAAAGCCAATACTAGTATTAAAATATACAATAGATTTCACAAAAGAGAGTAAAAGTGAAGAAAAACGATACAAGTTGTTTTAAATGCTGATCAATATGGTAAATACCTTAATACAGGGTTTTATTTATATTGGAAAAAGTATTAAAATATTATTAAAGGTCAAAGAAAGTCAAAGTAAAAGACTGGGGATTTTTATAGTTTTATAGATCTATTTTTACATAAATCCTAGCTGATAATACAATTATCGTTTAAAATATCAATTGATGATCATTGGAATTTGACAGTTTCTAGTTTGAAAGGGGATGATAAAGAAATGGAGTATAAGGATTATTATAAAATATTGGGTATTGATAAAAATGCGACAAAGGATGAGATAAAAAAAGCATATAGAAAACTTGCAAAGAAATATCATCCGGATATAAACAAGAATAATAAAAAAGCAGAAGAAAAGTTTAAGGATATAAGTGAAGCCTATAAAGTATTGAGCGATGATGAAAAGAGAAAAAAATATGATACATTTGGCAATAGCTACAATTTCCAGGATGGATATAATTTTGATCCTTCTCAATTTGCTGGTGCAGGTGGCAGGCGTGCATATACTTATAGGACTTCTACCGATGGATTTAGCGATTTTTTCAATATGTTTTTTGGCGACAATGGAATAGATTTAGATAATATGTTCAGAGGTTTTGGCAGTACACAAGGACAAAATCACACAGGCTTCAACTTTCAGACAGCCGATGATAGTTATCATGTAGATAAAAGAGATATAAATGCTCAAGTTACATTGCCCTTAAAACAAGCATACTCCGGAGTTGTTAAAAAAATTAAGGTGAGAGACGGAGGCGGGGGTGTAAAAAGTATAAGGGTTAAAATACCTGAAGGTATAAAAGATGGAGAAAAGATACGGCTGAGAGGTCAAGGTATAAATGGAGGAGACATTATATTAAATGTAAAGATTGAAAAAGATCAAAAGCTGGACATTCAAGGCATTGACCTTTATATGGATCTCGACATATATCCATGGGATGCTGCATTGGGAATCAGGACAAAGATAAAAACCATAGATAATGAAAATGTTATGGTGAATATACCGCCTGGAACAAATACAGGCAACAAGTTGAGGATTCGCTCAAAAGGCTATAAAGATAGAAAAGGGAATAGAGGAGATCTTTATGTGGTTACAAGGCTGGTTAATCCTAAGACTATTTCATCAGAACAGAAAAAGCTGTATATGAGATTAAGAGAAGAATATGCTAGCAAAAAATAATGGAAGGAGAGATGCTGTTTGGATATAAATAAATTTACAGAAAAAGCACAGCAGGCAATCATGGATGCACAAAAAAACTCCATAAGGTATAAGCATCAGGAGTTTGACGTAGAACATGTTCATTTGGCTCTATTAAACCAAGAACAAGGTTTGATCCCTGAACTTTTAAAATCTATGAATATTCCTATAGATAGATATATAGATGATCTGAAGAAAGACTTGGAAAAAAGACCGAAGGTAATAGGTAATGTGCAGTCCTATGCAACCAGAAGAGTGAATGAACTCTTTATAAAGGCTGAGGATATTGCAAAGCAGTTTAAAGATGAGTATATGAGTGTGGAACATTTATACATTGCGATACTAGAAGAGAAGGATACCCCAAGCTCACGTATTATAGACAAATATGCAGTGACAAAGGAGGGTTTTTTGACTGCATTGTCCAATGTCCGAAAAAATAACAGGATTACCAACCAGAATCCTGAAAACACATATAATGCACTGCAAAGATTTGGAAGGGAATTGGTAGAAGAGGCTAGAAACAACAAGTTGGATCCAGTGATAGGAAGGGATGAAGAGATAAGAAGGACGGTTAGAATTCTTTCCAGGAGGACAAAAAACAACCCTGTATTGATAGGCGAGCCGGGAGTGGGCAAAACTGCAGTTGTAGAAGGCCTTGCACAAAGAATAATGAAGGGGGATGTACCTGAGACCCTTAAAGATAAGAAGATGTTCTCATTGGATATGGGTTCTTTGATTGCAGGGGCTAAGTATAGAGGCGAATTTGAAGAAAGGCTGAAAGCTGTATTGGATGAGATAAAAAAGTCCGAAGGTGAAATTCTTCTATTCATAGATGAAATTCATAATATAGTAGGAGCTGGAAAAACAGAGGGTTCTATGGATGCAGGCAATATTTTAAAACCCATGTTAGCAAGAGGTGAGTTGCATTGTATAGGCGCTACAACACTAGATGAATATAGGAAATATATAGAAAAGGATGCAGCCCTGGAGAGAAGATTTCAGCCTGTAATGATTGATCAGCCCGACGTAGAAGATACAATATCCATATTGAGGGGGCTTAAGGAGAAATTTGAAATTCACCACGGAGTCAGAATAAAGGATAATGCCCTGATAGCAGCAGCAGTGCTTTCACACAGATATATATCTGATAGATTTTTACCTGATAAAGCTATAGATTTAATTGATGAAGCAGGAGCTATGTTAAGAACAGAAATAGATAGCATGCCTGCCGAATTAGATGAGATTACCAGGAGGATTATGCAGCTGGAGATAGAAAGAGAAGCATTAAAAAAAGAAAAAGACGAAGGTTCTAAAAAGCGGTTGAAAGATATTGAAAAGCAGATATCTGATATGAGAAACAACTTAGATGTTTTAAAAGCACAGTGGAAACGTGAAAAGGGCGCTATAAAGAATATAAGGTCTACAAAAAAACAAATCGATGAAACCAAGCTGCAGATTGAAAGGGCGGAAATGGCCTATGACCTCAACAAAATGGCAGAGCTAAAGTATGGGGTTTTACCGGAGCTAGAGAACAAGTTGAAAGAGGAAAAAGAAAGAATAGAAAACAGTGATGGCAGGCTTTTGAAAGAAGAGGTAACAGAAGATGAGATTGCAGAGATTGTATCCAAATGGACAGGAATACCTGTCAACAAACTGATGGAAAATGAGAGAGAAAAATTATTGAGACTGGATGAAATACTGCATCAGCGAGTTATCGGGCAACAAGAAGCGGTTAAGGCAGTGGCTGATGCAGTGATAAAAGCCCGAGCAGGTTTAAAAGATCCTAAAAAGCCTATAGGTTCATTTATATTTTTAGGACCTACAGGAGTAGGAAAGACCGAGGTTGCACGCACCCTTGCAAATGTATTATTTGACAGCGAGGAAAACATGGTCAGGATAGATATGTCTGAATATATGGAGAAGTTTTCAGTATCCAGGCTTATCGGTGCACCTCCAGGATATGTAGGATATGAAGAAGGGGGCCAATTGACTGAAGCAGTGAGGAGAAAACCATATTCAGTAGTCCTCTTTGACGAGATAGAAAAAGCCCATTCCGATGTATTCAATATATTGCTTCAACTTTTGGATGAAGGAAGACTTACAGACAGCCAAGGTCATACTGTAGATTTTAAAAATACAATCATAATAATGACCTCAAATATTGGAAGCAGAATATTGATGGAAAGATTGATGGACAAACGCCATATAGATGAAAAAACTAGAGAATTGGTATCAGAGGAGATGAGAAGACATTTCAGACCTGAATTTTTAAATAGGCTGGATGACATTGTTTTGTTTAAACCATTGACTAAAGAAGAAATAAAGGGCATCGTAGACATACAATTTAGACATATTCTAAGCCGTATAAAAGATAGGGGGATAACACTTTCTATGACAGACTCTGCAAAGCAAGTGATAGTGAAAAATGGTTTTGATCCTGTATATGGTGCAAGGCCTATAAAGAGATATATGGAAAAGAGTATTGAAACAGAACTAGGTAGATTGATAATAAGTGGAGAAGTTACCTCTGGTTCAGATGTACTTATCGATGGTCAAGATGACAAATTAGTATTTAATGTAAAAAAACTATAAAACATATTTTTAATTGTATACGTCTATGATATAATATAACCTAAAGTAATCGAACAAGGAGTGTATAGATGTGACCGGAGGAATAAAGTTGCAAGAATATATATTGAATGAGCTGAGAAAAAATAAAACTAAGGTTGAAGTAAGACTGACCAATGGATATCAGATATTAGGAACAATATCAGGGTTTGATTCTTTTGTTATTATCATAAAGAGTGGAGATAAACAGATGGTTGTATATAAACATGCGATTTCTACCATTACACCTGAAAGACCTGTCGACCTTAAGTTAGCAGAGTAAAATAAAATTGTAAAAAAACAGATAGAGAATTTATGTCTATCTGTTTTTTTAATTAGCCTAATGTTATACTGCGAGCCTGATACCTGTTGATCGCTATTCTTAATAGATTTTGCTACAATTTTTACGAAAAGCAAAGAAACTTGGATAAAGTTGCTTTTAAAAGCAAGAATAGGCCTAAAAAATTATGCAATCAAGAATGTTTGACTTTGACTTACCTTGACCTTCGTGTTAACATATAATCAGAGAAAATTATTTGGAGGTGGTTGGTAATGTTTGATATGGTTCCTTTTAGAAGGAAAAATGAATTGAGGAGTATGTTTGATGATTGGTTTGATACATTTTTTAGGGAAGAGCTTGATTTTCCTGTCACATCCAAAACTTTTAGGGCAGATTTAAAAGAGACTGACAAAGAATATGTTGTAGAAGCAGAATTGCCTGGTTTTAAAAAAGATGATATTGAAATCAGAGTTAAGGACAATGTTTTAACCATAAAGGCAGTTAAGGATCAAGAGGTGAAAGAAGAAGATAAAAATTACATCAGAAGAGAAAGAAGAAGTGGAAGTGTCATCAGGTCATTTGCATTTGATAACATCAAACAAGATAAGGTAAAGGCAAAGTACAAGAATGGAATTCTCATGATAAATCTGCCTAAAGAAAAACAAGAGGTAGCAGACCAATACAAGATAGAAATCGAATAAAAAAATAACTGGATATTATATCCAGTTATTTTTTTATGCATGTATTGCCAAGCCATAAACATCCTCAGCGGCTTCATATACTGTTTCAGCTATAGTGGGGTGAGCGTGTATTGTAGAAACGATTTCGCTGCATTTCCCTTTATTTTGGATTACTACGCCTACTTCTGCGATCAAATCTGTGGTATGAGCCCCAAACATCTGAGCACCCAATAGAATATCGGATTCAGCATCTACAACTAATTTTATGAAGCCATTGGGTTCACCCATAGAAAGGGCTTTCCCGTTTCCTACAAAGTTAAATCTACCTAATTTAACTTTATATCCTTTTTCTTTAGCTTCTTTTTCAGTCATGCCTACAGATGCTAATTCAGGATGGGTATAGACACAGCTAGGTATTGCATGATAATCCATTGTAGAATCTTTCCCCATTATATTTTCAACAGCAACTATTCCTTCCCTTGATGCTACATGGGCTAGATCATATAGTGTGCTGCATACATCTCCAATAGCATATACGCCTTCAACGTTTGTGCGCATATGTTCATCAACTAATATCTTTCTGCCTTTATCATCTAATTTAAGGCCTAGATATTCTAAATTAATGTCGTCTATATTAGTTTTTCTACCTATTGATATCAATACCTTGTCACAGCTTATAGTTTCCCCGTTGGAGAGTACTACATCTGCTCCTTCGGCTTTTTTATTTATTGATTTGGCAGATACATCGGTATATACCTTAATACCTTTTTTCTTGAAGTTCTTCAAAGTAGCATTTGCAAGTTCTTCATCAAGGTTAGCCAGTATGCTAGGCAAAAGCTCTACAATTGTAACCTCGGTACCTAAAGTGTTATAAAGATTTGCGAATTCACATCCTATTACTCCACCGCCTATTACTACTAGTTTTTTAGGAACTTGGTTCCAGTTAAGTCCTTCGTTGCTGGAGCAAACTGTTTTACCGTCGTACCCGAAAAATTTAGGAAGTGCAGGCGATGTACCGGTAGCTATAATAACGTTGTCAGCAGAAATATATTTTGTTTCTTTTTCAGTATCTACCTTTATTTCCTTGCTGCTTAAGAATTTAGCATGTCCTTTTATCAAGTCAATTTTATTTTTCTTAACTAAAAATTTAACCCCATTGACTAATTGCTTAACAACTCCGTCTTTTCTCTGAACCATTTTAGAAAGATCTACATTAATATTGTCGATGGTTATACCGTGTTGATTTGCTTCTTCGAATTTAGAGTATATTTCAGCAGATGCAAGAAGTGATTTTGTTGGGATACATCCCCAATTGAGACAAGTTCCGCCTACATTTTCTTTTTCTATCAGGCATACTTTTGCTCCCAATTGTGCTGCGCGTATAGCTGCTACGTATCCACCAGGGCCTGCGCCAAGAACCGCAACTTTATAATCCATATATATCTCCTCCATTTATAAAATCGTTTGAATGTACCAATACTATCTTTTACTATCTTTATTAATTGTATGATTAGAGAGGTATATTGTCAATAAGAATGTGACAAAATTAACATAAAATCGATGATAAAATGAAAAAATATAACATCAATCATGTAATGTTTATGATGATAACAAGTAACATATGTTCAAAAAACTATGTTAAATTGTAACGTTTCTATTGTTATTTATTTACCGGTATGATATAATTATTTCGAGTAAAAAATGTAAAGGGGATAAATATGAAAAAGGTGGTTCAGTTTGGTGCCGGTAACATAGGCAGGGGTTTTATGGGACAATTGTTCTATCAATCGGGATATGAAATTGTATTCAGCGATGTAGCCCAAACTATAGTGAATGAACTGAACAAACGGAACAGTTACCCTATAAAGGTAGTTACTAATGATTATACTGAGGAGATTATTATAAAAAATGTCAGAGCGGTAGATGGAACTGATTTTGAAATTGTTGCTGCTGAAATATCTGATGCAGACCTTGTTGCAACCGCTGTTGGGGTAAATGTCCTACCTAAAATAGTCAAACCATTAGTTATGGGATTGAGAAAAAGATGGGAAAACGGCAATTACCAGCCGCTGAACCTTATTATCTGTGAAAATATGTTGGATGCTAATAGATTTTTAGAGGGTATGATTGAAACACAGCTTACAAAAGAAGAAAACCAAAAAAGGAAAAAGACATTTGGGATAGTAGAGGCGTCCATAGGCAGGATGGTACCTGTTATGACTGAAGATATGAGGGAAGGGGATGCCCTCATATTATGGGTGGAACCTTATGCAGAATTACCAGTAGATAGAGATGGATTTGTAGGAGAGATACCACAGATAAAAGGCCTTATACCATATAGCCCTTTCGAATTTTACATACAGAGGAAATTATTTGTGCATAATGCAGGACATGCAATTTTGTCATATCTAGGCTGGCAAAAAGGATATACTTTTATATGGGAGACAATACAAGATGAGTCCCTGAAAAAGATATGCAAGAATGCATTGCTAGAATCAGCCAAAGCACTGTCTAAAGAACATGGTGTTTCATTAGATAGTTTAAATGAGTATATAGATGACTTAATATTTAGGTTTGGAAATAGAGCACTTGGTGATACTATCTTAAGAGTGGGAGGAGATCCTAAAAGAAAGTTATCAAATAATGATAGACTTGTAGGAGCTGCAAAATTTGCTTTTAATCATGGAATAGTTCCATATAATTTAGCATTAGGTATAGCAGCAGGTTTTATGTTTGATGCAAAAACGGATCCCACTGCACTTGAAGTAAGGAGTGCTGTAAAAAAACAAGGAATTGAGGCCGCTGTTCAGATTATAAGCGGGATCGATGAACAAAGCGATTTAGGCAAAATGGTTATCAGTATTTACCAACTTTTAAATGACGGCATTAAGCCTGAAAAAGTATTAAACTATTTAAATTAAGGTGATAATATAATTAAAGCATTATATTATATATTTCTCAAATTACTAATATAAGGAGTGAGAATATTGGCAAAGGATAAATTAGTAGCCAAGGAAAAGAAAGAAGACTTGGTATTTTGGCTGAAACAAATGCGCCATATCCGCTATTTTGAAGAAAAGGTTATGGAATTACTACAAGAAGGTTATATTAAAGGCGGATCTCACCTGTACGCAGGTGAAGAGGCATGTGCAGTAGGAGCTATGGCTGCAATTAGACCAGATGATTATATTACAAGTACACACAGGGGCCATGGACATGCTGTAGCAAAAGATGGAGATCTTAACGAGCTTATGGCTGAAATCTGTGGAAAGGCGACAGGATGCTGTAAAGGTAAGGGTGGAAGTTTGCACCTTGCTGACTTATCTACTGGAAACCTAGGAGCAAATGGTATAGTAGGTGGAAGTTTTGGAATAGCATGTGGTGCTGCTCTATCATCAAAGATGCAAAAGCAAGATAAAGTAGTATTGTGTTTCTTTGGAGACGGTGCAGCTAATACAGGAATAGCTCATGAAGCTATGAATATGGCTGCTGCTTGGAAACTGCCAGTAGTATTTGTTTGTGAAAACAACTTATATGGAATGTCAGTTTCAGTGGAAAGAGCTACATCTGTAAAAGATTTATCTGTAAGGGCTAAAGCATATGATATGCCTGCCATTATAGCTGATGGAATGGATGTGCTTGCAGTTAAAGAAGCGGTAGAGAAAGCTGCAAAAACAGCGAGAAAGGGAGACGGCCCTACATTTGTAGAGCTTAAAACTTATAGATATTTCGGACATTCAAGGAGTGACCCCAGAGCATACAGGACGAAAGAAGAAGAAGCAGAATGGAAGAGCAGAGATGCAATAGAAACTTTTGAAAAGAGATTGATTGAAAACGGAGTAATAACAGAAGAAGAAGCTAAGAAAATAGATCAAGAAGCGTTAGACGACATAAACAAATCAGAGGAGTTTGCTAAGGCAAGCCCTGATCCTAAACCTGAAGCTTTATATGAAGATTTATTTGCTTAAAAAATTTAAAAGAAGGTGAAAAAATGCGTGAGGTAACATATTGGCAAGCTTTGAACGAAGCGTTGAGAGAAGAAATGGATAGAGACCCATCAGTATTTATTTTGGGTGAAGACGTTGCTATATATGGTGGAGCCTATGGTGTAACAAGAGGCTTGTTAGAGGATTATGGAGAAGAAAGAGTAAGAGACACTGCAATAAGTGAACAGGCTATCACTGGTGCAGCTGTTGGTGCTGCTATAACTGGAATGAGACCTATTGCAGAGATAATGTATATTGATTTTACAACAATAGCATCTGACCAATTGATAAATCAGGCTGCAAAGATAAGATATATGTTTGGTGGAAAGGCTAAGGTACCCATGGTATTGAGAACTGAAGGTGGTTCAGGTAGAGGCCTTGCAGCACAGCACTCACAGAGTCTTGAAGCTATGTTCTGTGGAGTACCTGGATTAAAAGTAGTAATGCCTTCCACACCTTATGATGCAAAAGGGCTGTTAAAAGCGGCTATAAGGGAAGACAACCCTATAATGTTTATAGAGCATAAGATGCTTTATGGAACAAAGGGAATGATACCTGAAGGAGAATATATAGTTCCAATCGGATTAGCTGATGTTAAGAGAGAAGGAAAAGATGTAACGATAGTAGCACATTCAAGAATGGTCCTTTATGCTCTTGAAGCTGCTGAAGAATTGGAGAAAGAGGGTATATCAGTAGAAGTAGTTGATACTAGAACATTGAATCCTTTGGATATAGATACCATTGCAAAATCCGTCAAGAAGACAGGCAGAGTAATAATTGCTGAAGAAGGACCAAAAACAGGCGGTGTAGGCGGAGAAGTATGCGCACAAATCAATGAAAACGTATTTGATTACCTTGATGCTCCTATTGTTAGAGTAGCTGGAAAAGATGTTGTTATTCCACGAAACGACTTCCTAGAAAAATTAGCTATACCAGGGGTAGAGGATATTGTAGAAGCTGCTAGAAATTTGGTTGTTAAATAGGAGGTTTAAAATGGTTGAGAAATTAAAGATGCCCATGTTGGGCGAGACGATGGATTCAGGCGTTATAAATAAATGGATAAAAAAAGAAGGGGATTTCATAACAAAAGGTGATCCAATATGTGAAATCCAGACTGACAAAGTTGCAATTGAGTTTGAATCAAATGTAGAAGGTACACTTTTAAAGATAGTAGCAGAACCAGGCGAGGAGCTTCCAATAGGTGCAGTCATCGCTTATTTAGGTGAAGAAGGCGATGAAATACCCGAAGAAGAGGAAGTAAAAGAAGAGGTCGAGCAGGAAGTAAAAGAAGAAGCGAAAGAAGAAGTAGTAGAAAAGGAGACAGTACCTGTAGAACAACCGAAACAACCAGTTAAAACAGTTGCTAGAAAAGATGGTGAGAGAATATTTATATCTCCCAGGGCTAGAAAGTACGCACAAGAGCATGGAATAGATTATTCGAATATAGCTGGAAGTGGGCCCAATGGACGAATAGTTGAGCAGGATGTAATAGACTATCAAAAAGCTGCTCCAGCAGCTGCACCGGCTCAAAAACAAGTTGCTGACAAGGTAGAAGTACCTGTAGCACCAGAAGATGAAGTAATAGAGATGGATAATATGAGGAAGATCATAGCCAGGAGAATGGCTGAAAGCATTTACACAGCGCCTCATTTCTATGCAACTATGGAAATAGATATGACTCAAGTAAAGGAAATACGTGCAAAGATCAATCAATCCTTGGCTGATCAAGGTACTAAAGTATCATTCAATGACATAGTGATAAAGGCTTGTACTCTTGCACTCAAAAAATATCCTTACATGAATAGCTCTATGGCTGATGATCAGGTAGTGCTGCATAAAGATATTAATGTAGGAGTAGCAGTTGCCCTTGAAACCGGATTGATAGTACCTGTAATCAGAAATGCTGACAAGCTAAGTCTTGCTGAGATAGCTGATCAAAGCAAGGAGCTGGTAGACAAAGCTAAAAATAACAAGTTGATGCCTGAAGATTATAAAGGTGGTACATTTACGGTATCCAACTTAGGTATGTTTGGAATAGATCAGTTTACTGCAATAATCAATCAGCCTGAAAGTGCTATTCTCGCAGTTGGTGGCATAGCAGACAAGTTTGTTCCGGTAGACGGACAGCCTGTTGTGAAATCACTTATGAAAGTTACGCTTTCCAGCGATCATAGGGTCATTGACGGTGCTACAGCTGCTAATTTCTTGAAGTACCTAAAGACATTGTTGGAAAATCCATTTATGATGATATAACAAAAATTATATATGCATAGAATTTTACGGGAGGTAGGTTGCTTTTAATCTACCTTCCTGCATATAATAAAGAAATTGTAGGAAGTGATTTTTTGAAGAAGAAAAGAATGGAACATATAAAGTCAATATTGTTAAGCGAGGGAGAGGTACAATTACAGCAGCTTAAAAAGGAATTCCCCGATGTATCCACTATGACGCTCCGTAGAGACTTGATATCTTTAGAGAAAGAAGGGTACTTGATAAGAACCTATGGAGGCGCGATTTTATCCAAAAATGTATTTATCAACGAAGAGGATAATTATAGCAAAAGGATTTATGAAAATATTGAGCAGAAAAATGAGATTGCGCAAAAAGCTGTAGGATTCATAGAAGAGGGAAGGTCTTTATTTTTAGACGCAGGCACCACATTAATGTATTTAGCCCAAAAACTCCCAGATAAAAATCTTTCTATAATTACCAGTGCAGCAAATATCGGATTAGAAGCCATAAAAAAAAGCAATTTGACTGTGATGATTTTAGGTGGAATGCTTAATCGCAACACCCTATCTTTATCAGGTCCTAATGCGTTAAGTCTTTTAAACAATGTAAATATAGATATCGCTTTTATGGGTACATCAGGGTTTTCAATAGACAGTGGTTTTACTAATGCTAATATTTATGAATGCCAACTAAAAATAGAAGTAATAAAAAGGGCTAAAAAGGTAATTATGTTGATGGATACTACGAAATTGAATAAAAATATGCCTTTTACATTTGCAAATCTTGAAGATATTGACATATTGATAACTGATCGATCACTTCCTAAAGATATCAAAAAAGAAGTTGAAAACATGGATGTTGCTGTTTACTAAAATTGCATCTTTTATAAATTAAATATATAATAGATAAGCACAATGTAATTGAGAAAGGAGAATAATATGAAAATATTTATTGATACTGCAAACATTGAGCAGATAAAAGCCGCTCAAGAGCTAGGTGTATTAGATGGTGTTACTACAAATCCAACCATCGTGTCGAGGGAAGGAAGAGGATTTAAAGAACTGATTACCGAGATAGCAAACATGGTGGATGGACCAGTTAATGCTGAAGTGATAAGCCTTGATGCTGATGGAATGGTGTCTGAAGGTGAAAAGCTTGCAAAATGGGCCCCAAACATAGTTGTTAAGATACCTATGACTAAAGAAGGACTGAAAGCTGTAAATAGATTGAGTAAAAAAGGGATAAAGACCAATGTTACCCTTGTTTTTTCAGCTGCTCAAGCATTGTTGGCTGCAAAAGCCGGTGCTGCCTATGTAAGTCCTTTTGTGGGAAGAATTGACGATATTGGAACAGTAGGCATGGATTTGATAAAGACGATTTCCCAGATATTTAAAAATTATGGTATAAAAACAGAGATAATAGTAGCTAGTACCAGAAGTCCGTTACATATAATAGACGTGGCAAAAGCTGGAGCAGATATCGCTACTATTCCTTTCAAGGTAATAGACCAGATGACCAAGCATCCCTTGACAGACAAGGGCATCGAAGGGTTTTTGAAGGATTGGGAGAGTGTCCCGGATAAGACTATAGAATAAAAAAAGGACCTTTATTTAAGGTCTTTTTTTTATAAATTTATATTGGAGGAAAGGATTTTTGTGTAGAATGTAGAAATATAGTATTGAGAATGGGGTGAGTAAAAATGAATTTTGAATTTTGTACTGCAAGTAAAATAATATTTGGGTGCGGTAAAATCGAACAATTAGGAATGATAGTAGAGCAACTAGGCAACAAATATTTGATTGTAAGTGGAGGAAAGTCAGCCCAAAAATCTGGAATTCTCGATGATATTCAAAATCGGATTGAAAGGTCGGGAAAGGCATATACTAATTACCATGGAGTAGCTGGGGAGCCTGGAATAGATACAGTTGACAAGGGGATGAAGATTGCCATTGAAAGCGGTTGTGATGCTGTGATATCAGTTGGTGGCGGGAGTGTTATTGATACCGGTAAAGCCATATCTGCGTTGATAACAAACGGAGGTAGTTTATTAGATTATCTTGAGGGTGTAGGCAAAGGTAAACAGATAACAAAAGATACAGTTCCATTTATCGCTATTCCAACCACATCTGGAACGGGCACTGAAGCCACCAAAAATTCTGTAATAGTATCTAGAAAACATAAGTTTAAACGGAGCATAAGAAGTGAAAAGATGATACCGGATGTAGCAATAGTGGATCCTGAACTTACCATTACCCTACCTGGAAAAGTAACAGCATGGTCTGGGATGGATGCTTTGACTCAATTGATCGAATCCTATGTATCTGCAAAATCCAAGCCTTATACAGACGCCCTTGCAATATATGCACTTAAAGATGCCGGTAAGTGGCTTAAAAAAGCGTATATAGATGGTGAATGCTTGGAAGCGAGAACACGTATGGCATTTGCAAGTTTGACTAGCGGGATTTGCCTAGCTAACTCTGGATTAGGAGCTGTCCACGGTATAGCCGCAGCTTTAGGAGCATGTTACGGAATAAACCATGGGCTAGCGTGTGCGATATTGTTGCCACATGTGATGCAGGTAAACTTAGCAGGTGATGTGAAGAAGTACTCAGATATTGGAGTTGCGCTTACAGGCAAAAAATATGCTGATGAATTAAGCAATGCCAAAGCGGGAATAGAGCACATAACTCAACTGATGCAGGAAATGGATATGCCTACAAGTATTAGAGAGTTTGGTGTTGATACAGATAATATAGAAGTCGATCAGGTAATGAAATCAGCTAGTGGCTCTAGCATGAGCGGGAATCCTGTCAAATTAAATGAAGAACAAATAGCTTCATTATTTGAAAAAATAATGTAAGATAAAAAAAGTTCCATAATTTTATGGAACTTTTTTTATCTTAAAATGCTCTATATATATAGAGGAACCAATATATAGGCGAGAGGGATCAGACGATGAAGAAAAAAAATTTGATCATTGTCGTTTTGGCAATAATTATATGTTATTTGATATTGCCAGCTGGAGATAGTAGACAAGCAGAAAAGGAGGAATTCTCTGAAAATGAAATAATAGATTTTATAACAAAAAAATACCCGGATACTGTTCAAATCAAAAATTTAGAATGTAAGCAAGATTCTTCAGGAGATAGGTGGACTGCGTACATAGTGTTAGAGAATGCAAAGGGCAAATTTTTATATGAGCTGTGTATATCCACTGATAGATATATTCAAATTGAAAATGTAGATTGTATTTTAAAATATGATTCACCCTTCTCCGTTAATGAGGTTGAAAACTTGATTTTATATAAGCATAAAGATGCCCGCATATTGAATATATATAAAAGATCAGACAATTGGATGGTAGAGTTGATAGATGGTGGTGAACACTTCAATGTGATGATAGAGGATGGAAGTGACACATTGACTTATTTGGATTGATATGGAGGTAAAAAGTGTTTAAAAAACTTTTGGTCTTTATTTTTGTTTTTATTATGATATTCCTTGTAGGATGTGTAGACATTGTAGTGGATTTAAAAATAGACCAAGATATGTCATCTAATATAGTGTATATAATAGACGTTGAATCATTTCCGAAATATAATCAATTATTAGGAAATATGATAAAAAAGATAGCAAATGCAAACGATTTTGAATACCGGACAGAAAAAGATGTAATATATATATCTAAACAGATATCGGATATAACAAAAGATTATAGAGAGCTGTTTTTAACTGATATTTCAACAGAGGATACCACTTATTCAACTGATGAGCTCCCTTTTAAAATAGACCGGGGTTTAATCTTAAATACTATTACCATAGATCAATCTTTAGATTTGATGCCCAAAGATGGGGTGGATGACCCAGAACTAATCGATCTATTGAATACCGGTATAAATGAATATGTAAATTTTAGTTTAAATTTAACCACTCCAATAAAACCATTCAAAAGCAATGCAGATTCTATCCAGCATAATACTCTAAGTTGGAACTTCGATAATTTAGGTAGAGCAAGGATTTTTGTTCAATATAGGTTATATAATTTTAACAATATTATCATTATAGTTACATTAATAATCATGATTTTGATAGCACTTATTTTGTATAAAAGGAAAGTCAAAGATAAGAATTAGTATATTTCCATATATTTCATCCCATAATAGTTAATGGGGTGATTTTATGTTTTTAGATAGAAAAAGTAATGATAGAAAAATCAAACATGTATTGCTTTCGGACAATAAAAGGTCTTTTGTAGGCGGATTGATAGATCGGATCTTTGCCGGTGTTATTTTATCTTTATTAACTTTTCTTTTAACTACAAGCATAACGGATGATATATATATGGGATATTTTATCGCTATATCTGTGTTTATTATCTTTTGCATTTTATTGAAGAAAATCAGGGAGAAAAAAGAACATGATATAATAGAAACAAAATATAATGAATATGAGAAGTCATGTTTCTTTCATATGCTATCTCAAAAAGATATACATTCTTTTTCAGAGTTTATATTGGACATGGCAAAAGAATATAAAAGCGTAGACAACATCAGTTTCCATAAGGAATTATCTTTGTATACAGTTGATTATACTGGATTAGAAGGCAAAAAAAGTGTATTGATAAGATTTATGCAGCTTTTAGAACATGACAACATAAGCTTTTCACGGGCTGTGAAAAGCTTTGAAAATATAGTAAATATAGAGGGATATAAAGCTGGATATCTTTTTACCGATAAAATTATTAAAAACAAAAGAGCTGGATATGAAAAAATCAAGGTATTTGATGGCAGTCATATAATGCAGATGGCGTGTGAGCAAAATAAGTTGCCTGGCTATGAGGATGTAAAAAAACACATGCTTTTAAAATCCGGTTATCCAAAGATAAACAGTATCTATAAGAATAATGGTTTGAAATTTATCTATTTATCTTTTGTTTTATTTTTCTTTTCTTTTATCGCTTCATATAGAAATTATTATGTGTTTGCATCTCTAATAATTTTCTTTGTTGGAACGGGATTACTGATAGAATACCGGGGAAAAAAACTTGAGTAATACAGGGAAAAAATATATAATATGGTGTGCAGTGTGTATATTATCTATTATTTAAGAGACAACAGTTAATTGAGTCTATCGGCATGAAATAGCAAATGGAGGAAATCCGAATGAATTATATAAGTTCAAGAGGTAAAGTGGAAGTAAAGCAGGCATCTGAAGTAATAAAAATGGGTATTTCTCCGGATGGAGGGTTATTTTGTCCAGAGCAAATACCTATATTTCTGAACAACCCTGACATCATTAAGCGATTTCAAAGTTTAGATTATAAGGGTATTGCTCAGGTTGTTTTTAGTATGTTTTTATCAGATTTTGATGAATATGATATAGAAAAGTGTATAAATGAAGCATATAGTAAAGATAAGTTTGACACATCCTATATTACTCCATTGGTTAAACTGGGGGATAGTTCTTATGTGTTAGAATTGTGGCATGGGCCTACAGCTGCTTTTAAGGATATAGCCCTTCAGATATTACCTCACTTTATGACAACGGCATTGAAAAAGACAGGCGAGGATAAGGAAATAGTTATACTGGTTGCGACTTCAGGGGATACCGGTAAAGCTGCACTTGAGGGCTTTAAAGATGTTAAAGGCACAAAGATTATAGTTTTTTATCCTCAAGAAGGTGTAAGTGAAGTACAAAGATTGCAGATGATTACACAAGCTGGAGAAAATACACATGTGGTTGCTATAAGTGGAAACTTTGATGATGCACAGACTGCTGTAAAAAAGATGTTTGTAGACCAAGATTTTTCATCCGAATTAAAAAAGAAAAATTATAAATTATCTTCAGCTAATTCTATAAATTGGGGTAGATTGCTTCCTCAAGTGGTGTACTATATATACGCTTATTTTTCATTGGTCAAGGCAAAAGAGATATCGATGGGGGAGAAGCTGAACATAGTAGTACCTACAGGAAATTTCGGTAACATACTTGCAGCATTTTATGCAAAAAAGATGGGACTCCCTATAAACAGGTTGATATGTGCATCCAATACCAATAATATATTAACTGACTTTATTAATACAGGGGTGTATGATTGCAATAGGCCATTCTATAAGACTGTATCTCCATCTATGGATATATTAATTTCTAGTAATTTGGAGAGACTGCTTTTTGAGTTATCTGGTCATGATTATTATATTATCAGAAGTTGGATGGGGGATTTATCATCAAATAATAGGTATAAAGTAGACAAAGGGATGCTCTCTAAAATTCAGCGAATTTTTTGGGCTGATTACGCAAGTGATCAGGAGACATTGGATACTATTAAAGATGTTTATAAAGAGTTTAATTATTTGATGGATACTCATACTGCAGTAGCTGTAAATGTTCTGAAAAAATATATTGCCCAAACTAAAGATAACACTAAAACAGTGATAGCTTCTACTGCAAGTCCTTTTAAGTTTGCTGACGATGTGTTAAAAGCGATATACGAGGATGGTTGTGCTAAAGTATCTAGTGAATATGAAATGATCAATATTTTATCTAAAAAGACAGGAGTGCCTATTCCAGAAGGATTGAGGGATTTGGATGAAAAGGAGATATTGCATGATGCATCATGCAATAAGAATAATTTCAAACAAACGGTGAAGGACATATTGTCAGTTTGAATATGATAAAAGGTGATAATAATGAAGATATATGGAATAAGTGATTTACACCTTGATACTATGGTTGATAAGCCTATGGATAAGTTCGGACAACAATGGAATAACCATTGGGATAAGATAAAAGAGGATTGGAAAAGCAAGGTAGAGGAAGATGATATAATACTTATTCCTGGCGATATTTCCTGGGCTATGGAAATAATCGATGCTTATTATGACTTATATAAGATATCTATATTGCCAGGCAACAAGGTTTTTTGTAGAGGCAACCATGATTTTTGGTGGAAGTCGTTAAAAAAAATTAATAGGTTGGGATTGAATAAAGTTTTTTTTATTCAAAATAACAGTACAACCTATGGTAATTATTCTTTTTGTGGCGCAAGAGGCTGGATAAATCCTGGCAATTCGTTTTACGAGACAGATGATGAGAAGATTTACAAAAGAGAATTATTAAGGCTAGAATTATCTTTAAAGAGTGCCCCAGCAGGCACTGATATAATAGTGCTTGTCCATTATCCTCCTTTTACTGATGCTGGAGGTCTTACAGATTTTCATAAAATAATTAAAGATTATGATGTAAAAGCTGTTGTTTATGGACATTTGCATAATGCCAAAAGGCCAGTCGAGGGAGTTTTTGATGGAATAGCTTATTATCTTGTCTCTTGTGATTATCTTGATTTCAAATTAAGAGAGATCTTTTAGCAATAAAACCTGAAAGGTTTTATTGCTAAAAATTATAAATATATTTGGCAATTATTTTGGGCAATTTTTGCTCTTGATCATGATAACCATCCACATTTCCAAATACCCTTATTATATCGCCAGGCTTGAAATCGGGTTTTTTATCGTACTCTATGTAGATTGGTTGGTTTTTACCTTGGTCATATCCCACATCTAATATGAATATAAGTTTATTATCCTGATGATTGATTATCTCAGATACCCTTCCTTTATATAGCACGATTTTATCTTTAAAAGAAGGTGCTTGTGCTGCCAGCTGCCCATATTTTATTGCTAGTGCTTTTCTAGTATATTCATCTTCAGATATTTCTCTTTCTATATTTATTTGTCTAGTAGTAGTTAAATTATCTCCCTTTCGAGCAGTAATTTCAATTATGTTTTCCCCTATATTTTCTAATAATATATCCAGCTTAAACTGTCCTGTGTTTCTGTTCAATGAAATACTTCCATGAATTTTGCTGGTTGTGGTTATTTCCGCATCTTTGTCAGTTGTCCCAGAGATTGTTACAGTATTATTGCTGACTTTATAGGGTATATCGCTATCAAAGGACAGTTTTACGTCGGTTTTTTGTTTGTTCACAGTGAGTGTTTTGGTGTTTTCTAAAAGTCCAGGTGCAGAAGCGGTGACTACCAGTTGGTTGTGCTTTTCTGTTATCGGTATGCTGGTCTCAAAATGCCCCTCTTCATCTATCAAGTCGGAATAATCCCGTTGGTTTATTTCAAGTTTTGCATTTGGCTGTGTAGCTAGAACCACTCTTATGTGATCATCTGGAGTATAGACATCCTTGTCTTTAGGCATTAAAATTTTAAGGGCTGTTAACTTTATATCTATAACATAGCTTATATTTAAGTTTTTGTCTTTCACACCTTTTTTACTGATGATCAAGGGTATATCTACTTTTATTTTTTCTGTTTCTGTTTCATTTTGATCTATAAATTGTCTGTCATCTAACTCTAATTCAACTACTCCATCATGAGCTGTATAAGTTTTATTATTTATCAAAATAGAATTACCTTGATTGGTTTGTATAGTTATTGTATGGGTATTGTTATCAGTTGGTTCTACACTATAGTCAAACCATATAGGTTCAGGCTTTAAATAAATGTTTTTGAGAAGATATGATATCAATACTAAAGTTATACAAATACCTATTGAAGCTAGCACTATTTGCGTTATTTTTGGTTTATTATATGACTTTTTATTTTTGCGCCTTCTTTCTTTTCTGCTCAGCGGGAGAGCGTTATCTATAGCATCGGAATATATATCACTGGATAATTCATCATCGGCAGATTCAACCTGATTTAATAAATATTCTAATTTTTGCTTTTCTTCATAATTATCGAGTTCAGGTTCTCCTTTTATAAGCTTTAATCCACAATTAAAACAATATTTATGGTAACCTTTATTGATAGCCTTACATCTAGGGCACTGCATTTTAACACCTCGTTCAACTGATCTATTTTTAAAGTAAAAATACTTTTGAAATTATCATATTCTATCTATATATTATTTCTAAACAAAAGTGGAAAATCCTTCTTATAAAAAACAATTTTTATAATGATTGTGGTACAAATAGCGGCCTTCATTAATAGAGGTTTCACTTTAATTAGTCAACTAAAAATGTTACAATAAAATTAACACAAGAAATTATAAAATAATGTAACTCTGTTACAAATTCATAATACTGGGGAGGAACAATATATTGGACAAATTTCATGAAGAGGTAGTCATTAAGGAAAAGACAGCTATAGACAGTATACTATATGGCTTAAGTTATGCATTGATGATTATATTTGGTTTTTTGGCTCTAAATTTTTTATTTACTTTATTTAGGGCATTTAGCATACCTATGTTGATTTTTACTGTTTTGTTTGCAGCTATTTCCTATGGAGCATATTTGTTAAGAAACAGTCTCACTGTAGAGTATGAATATACATTTACTAATGGTGAACTGGATTTCGCTAAAGTGATAATGAATAGCAAAAGGAAAGAATTGTTGACTATAAATGTGGAAGATTTTGAGGTGCTTTCTCCGATAACTAATAATAGTTTTAAAGGCGTGTTGAATGATAGGAACATTTCTAAAACTTTTAGATTTCATAGAAACAAACAGGCTGATAAGCTATTTTATGCAACTTTTAATGATGAGACCGGTAAAAAATTATTAATTTTTGAGCCTAGCAATAAATTGGTGGATATGATAAAGATTTATATTCCTAGCAAAGTGATTGTATAAACAGGATTTATAAATTAAGGTTCTCTGTTAGGGAGCCTTAATTTATTATAAATAATATAAAAGTTGTGTTTTGTGTATAATACTTATAAAATAAATAATATTATGCAAATCAAGCAATAGGTGGTGTGACAAGATTTGAAACAAGTCTATTTGGATAATAGCTCAACGACTAAGCCATTCAGACAAGTTGCCGATATAATGTTTGAATATTTGACTGAAAAATACGGGAATCCTTCTTCGCTCCATAGAAAAGGTATTCAGGCGGAAAAAGCGTTGAGGTGGTCTAGGAATATTATAGCTCAAGCATTAGGTGTACAGGCAAAAGAAGTTATTTTTACTTCAGGTGGTACTGAATCAAATAACACGGCGATATTCGGTGCGGTAAATAAGAATAGAAAAATAGGGAATAGGGTTATAACAACAAAGATTGAGCATCCGTCAGTTTTAAATATATTTAGGAATCTTGAATATAGAGGCTATGAAGTAATTTATCTTGATGTTGATTCAAGAGGTATTATAGACTTACGCCAATTGCAGGGAAGTTTGACGGATAATACTATATTGATAAGTATCATGTATGCAAATAATGAGATTGGGAGCATTCAACCAATAGCCGAAATCGGCGATATAGTAAAAAACCACAATGATGAAACATTATTCCATGTAGATGCAGTGCAGGCATTTGGAAAACTAGATATCAATCCTGTTAAAGAGCATATAGATTTATTATCCATCAGTGGACATAAAATACATGGCCCTAAAGGTATCGGCTGTTTATACATAAAAGATGGTAATGCAATAAATAGCGTATTTTATGGCGGAGGTCAGGAGTACGGGATAAGGTCAGGTACAGAAAATATACCTGGTATTGTAGGGTTGGGAAAGGCTGTAGAGATTATATTCAGTGATTTTGAAGCTCAAACAAATAAGATGAGGATCTTAAAGAAAGAATTGATAAACGGTATAAATAAATTGATACCATCGGCAGTATTAAACGGGCCGGAGCCGGACGAGGCAGTTCCACATATTGCCAATATGTCTTTTCCAGGTATACAAGGTGAAATAATGCTTCATGCATTAGAACAATATGGAATTTTTGTTTCTACCGGTTCGGCATGTTCTTCTAACAAATCCAGTATAAGCCATGTGTTATTTGCCACAGGGAAGGACAAAGAAACCATAGAGGGTGCTGTAAGGTTTAGTCTAGGTCATTTCAATGATAAAGAGCAGATAGATTATGCAATCCATAGGGTTGCACAAGTATATAAACAGTTAGTAAGATACAGCAGGAGGTAGATGATGAAAAAGAAGGTAATATTAATACGATATGGGGAGATATATCTTAAAGGGAGAAACAGACCTTTTTTTGAAAGGACATTAGTAAATAGAATAAAACAGGTGCTGGATGAGGTTGGGGATTTTAAGCTAACTAAAGGTCAGGGACGTATTATTGTTGAGGGAGAAAAGGAATTGGATGATGCCATAAACCGATTGACAGAAGTTTTTGGAATTATATCTATAAGTCCGGCCTTTGAAATAGATAAGGATTTTGAAGTAATCAAGAAAGAGGCTTTAAATTTATGCAACCAGCGTTTGAACAATGATATAAAGACCTTTAAGGTGGAAACAAAAAGGGCAGACAAGAAATTTCCGCTCAAATCCCCTGAAATAAGCAGAGAATTAGGAGCATATATCTTACAAAATATAGATCATATAAAAGTTGATGTGAAGAATCCGGATTTAACATTGTTTGTAGAGATAAGAGACAGAGTGTACATATATACCGACATAATTAAAGGGATTGGAGGTATGCCTGTAGGAGCAAATGGCAAGGCTATGCTGTTGCTATCGGGGGGTATAGATAGTCCTGTTGCAGGATGGATGATCGCCAAACGTGGGGTATCACTTGAGGCAGTATATTATCATAGTTTTCCGTTTACTGGCGATAAAGCAAAACAAAAAGTGATAGAACTTGCACACATTCTTTCAAAGTATACAGGACCTATAAAGCTGCATATAGTACATTTTACCGATATACAAAAAGAGTTATATGAAAAATGTCCAGATAATCAGATCACCATTTTAATGAGAAGGTTTATGATGCGTATTGCTGAACAGTTGGCGATAAAAAATAATGCATTAGCCCTTATTACAGGAGAGAGCCTCGGCCAGGTAGCCAGCCAAACTATTGAAAGCCTCAACACTACAAACAGTGTGGTAAAATTACCAGTTTTAAGACCGCTGATCGGATTTGATAAAATTGAAATAATGGATAGAGCTGAACAAATAGGAACATATGAAACCTCTATATTACCATATCAAGATTGTTGTACAGTCTTTGTCCCCAAAAACCCAGTCACAAAGCCTAGACTGGATAAAATCGAGAAATCTGAACAGGTGTTGGATGTGGATAAAATGGTGACAGATGCTGTAAAAAATGTCGAAACTATCGATATTACATGATTTGCTAACATTTTTTATTTATGCTATAATTATTTAGTATTTAAAAAACAAAGAGATAAAGGAACCGATGTTTCTCAGGGAGGTTATATATATGGAAAAATTAAAGATAGACGCTAAAACCAGAAAAACTGGTGTGAAAAGTGTATTAAGCAAGGTTAGAAATGAGGGGTATATTCCTGCGGTGGTTTATGGCAAAGATATTGAGCCAACAGGAATAAGTGTAAAGCGTTCTGATTTCAGGGATATTTATTCTAAACATGGAAAGGCAGCTGTAATCGATTTAAATATAGATGATAGTCAGGTTCACCAGACTATAATAAAAGAAGTTCAGTTTGATTTATTGAAGAATGATTATCTACATATAGATTTTCAGAAAATATCTATGGATCAAATGATAGAATCTATAGTTCCTATAAGACTTATTGGTAGGGAGGCTGCTGAAAAATCCGGAGGATTGGTTGTATATCAGACGGATGAAATAACCATCGAGAGTCTGCCAACAGATATGCTAGAGTCTATAGAAGCTGACATTTCAGATTTAGATATCGGAGATAATTTCAAAGTTGGAGATTTGACTATTCCTGAAGGTGTGACTGTGCTCACAGACCCTGAAGAAGTTATTGCAATTGTTACAGAACCTGAAGAGGAAGAAGTCGAAGAAACAGAAGAAGACGTAGTAGATACAGAAGAAACGGAAGAAGATGCTGATGCTACTGATGATGTTGAAAATACCGACCAATAAAAAATAAGACCCGGCTTTTTTGCCGGGAATAATTTTTTACAGGGGTGAATTGTGATATGTATGATAAAGTGGTAGCAATGCTAAAAGATCGTGGTGTTGAGGTAGAAGATATTGCCCAGCTGGTATTTTTACTTCAATCTAAGTATAAGGATATAACTATAGTTGAGTGTACCCAAAGTGTCTTAAAAGTTTTAGCAAAGAGGGAGATACAGAATGCTGTGATAACTGGTGTTCAATTAGATAAGTTGGCAGAGAAAGATATGTTAGAAGAACCATTGTTAAGCATTATAAAAAGCGATGAGCCTCTGTATGGTATTGATGAGATATTAGCGTTGAGCATTACAAATGTATACGGTTCAATAGGATTTACAAACTATGGATATTTAGACAAAGAAAAACCCGGCATATTAGAATACTTGAATAGGCATTCTAAAGGTCAGGTAAATACTTTTTTAGATGATATTGTTGCGGGAATAGCAGCTGCCGCAAGTGCAAGGATAGCCCATAAAGGAGAAAAACTATAAGGGTAATAGAATATTTTATTCTTTTGCTTTTATAATTCCGCTATAAAGAACTAGCGGAAATTTATCTTTTTCATATGTAGCTGCAATTGCTTGGCCTATAAAAATTGTATGGTCGGCAGCAGGCAGGTATTTTATAAGTTTGCATTCTATGTTTGCTACTGCGCCTTTTATAAGAGGAACCTTGATTTTTTGTGGTTCAAAGGTTTCTATTCCCAATTCTTTTATCTTATCCACATCTTTACCTGAACGGGTTCCACAGTACATGGCTATTTTTCCCTGGTTTTGCGCTAGAATTGTTATTGCAAATTCTTCCGTATCTATTATGAAGTCATGTATATGTCTTTTTGGAGAAACATTTATACATACCCAAAAAGGATCATGGGATATTCTTGTTAGCCAAGAGATTGTAGTGATATTATGTGTTCCTTCTTTTTTTGCTCCTATCAAAGTAACGGGGCAGGGTATTTTCCTAAGAGCCTTTCTTATGATTTGTTTTTCGTTCATTTTAAAAAATCCTCCCAGTTAAGTAGATTTAGATATTATCATATATTGTTAAATCCATATTCCATATTACCACTATTGTATAATAAAAAAATATAAATTAAAATACTATATATATAT
>JAQVDB010000026.1 GCA_028698525.1 Clostridia bacterium | reverse complement strand
TTTTTATGTCTTTTAGCTTGCTCCAGATCATTGGAACTATACATCACAATTCCTCCGTTTTTAACTGAACTATTAAAGAATAGCAATCTATCTATATTGAATATTATATATCAACACAAAAAAATATTAAAGTATATCTTGACATAATACATTTTTTAAAATAATCTTGTATGGAAGGAGGAAACCATATGCAGAACTCGATAATGAATAAGTCAAAAAAATGTATCTATAAATTACTCGATATACCTTATCTTCCGGATTATTTTAACCACATTGGAAGGCCTTTGATATTGCATATCAGTGATACTCCATCTTCTTCCTATTCTTATATATATAAACTGATAAGGAAATTAAGACCGGAATATATCATTCATACTGGGGATATAGTGGATGATATAAAACTTGAATATTATCCGAAAAAAATAGATAACTATATAAATCTATTATATAAATTTATAAATGATATAAACAGTATAGGAATAAAAGAGTTTTATATAATACCTGGAAATCATGATAATATAGATGCATTAAAAACAATAGAAAAAGATATCAATTTGATTTGCAAAGATGAAACAATAAATATTGGTGGGCTGAATATTTGTACTTCCCACAAGTATAGCAAAAACAACGAAAAATGTGATTTTCATCTATTTGGACACAATACAATACCTATAAATCATAGAAAAAAAGGCACCATATATCTAAATGGCCTGAACAACATAAATATAATTGAATCAAAAACCGGAAAAATCCATTTCCTTCCTTATCCAATGGGAACTAATAATGATAGAAAATTAGTGCCTATTAAAATAGGCATATAATAAAGGAAGGGCTTTTATATATGATTTATATAAGAACGGGGCCTAGGTTTTTATTCATACGCACCGAACATGTAGATGAGCTAAAAGATTTCTTTTCTAACCATCTAAATGGAAGAATATGTTCCTTTAAACATGCCCTTGAAAATTCATATGAACACAACACTCTGCTATTCATCACGCTTCCAGGGCATGTAAAAACCAGAGTGGAAGATGCAAAATCAATACTGCTCATTCCCCATGATTCACCTATCGTTCTCACTTCTTTATTTAACAACAACTTGGTAGATAAGGTATCAGACGTTAACCTAGCGCCCGGCTCTATTGTGTTAAGAGTTGTAGGGGATGGGTCGCCTGTTATACAGAAACTTAAAAATGAATACAGCGCAACCTTGCTAGGATGGCGTGATGCAATTGAACAAGGAGAAGCCGATGATACAATAATAAGTCTATCCAACAAACCCATAAACAAAGCTTTACACTACAACGATATAATCCGACCTAACTTGCTCATAAATATGCCGGTCTATAGCCTGTATCGAGAACTGAGACACCAGGGACTACGTTTCATAACTGAAAACCTGGACAATAAACAATGGTATGAGGTACGCATCAACATCTATGATGCAGCAGGTTTTTACAAAGAACATTATGAAAGAATCATACATGTCCTTTCTGCATTAGACGCGGGAATGATATTAGGTGAAAGCTGGACCAGAGATCATGCTTTGACCTTGTTTTCTGTGATGGCATATCAAATTCGTTTATTTACACTTTTAAAACCAGAGGAAATAAAAAGGATATTGATGGCATTAGAATGTTCTTCAAATGGCGAGAGATTTGTGGACTTTGATCTCTATTATAGAAATCGTAAAATCTCTAAAAATGATAAAAAAGTGAAAGTACTAAACAAAAAACCGCGTATGGAATATCGAAAAGAATTGTTTGACAAACTTTCGGATAAGACTGTGAATAAATTATTGAAAATAGAAGACTATATAGCAAAAAATAGTTAAATGATTATTTGTACCAAAAAGACTTTTAATATATAATTAAAAATATGTGTATTGCACTTAACTTTTAGTATAGGAGGTATCATATGGACCAAGCTGTAATTGAAAGAGCAAAACAACACTTTGAAAAAGTAGTAAAAAATCAACTTGAAAGATTGGAAAAGATAAAAGCAGCAAAAGATTTTGTGGATTACCAATCTCTAGATGAGATTACAATCGGAATTGTGGGAGGAGACGGAATAGGCCCGTACATAACCAATGAGGCTAAAAGAATATTAGAATTCCTGCTACACCAAGAAGTAAAGGCTGGAAAGGTAAAATTTAAGATTATAGAAGGATTGACCATTGAAAATAGAGTAAAACATATGAAGCCAATTCCCGATGATGTCCTTGATGAAATAAAGGAATGCAATGTTATATTGAAAGGCCCCACTACAACACCTAGAACAGGTGACCCATGGCCCAATATCGAAAGTGCAAATGTGGCAATGAGAAAGGAATTGGATCTTTTCGCAAATGTAAGGCCTGTAAAAGTACCGGAACAGGGTATTGACTGGACATTCTTCAGAGAAAACACTGAAGGTGCCTATGTCCTAGGCAGTGATGGTATAAATATAACAGATGAATTAGCAATGGATTTTAAGGTTATAACAGATGAAGGATCAAGAAGAATTATCAGAGCAGCCTTTGATTTTGCCAGCAAAACAGGCAAGAATAAAGTCACTGTTGTAACCAAAGCAAACGTCGTAAAAACAACAGACGGCAAATTCCTTAAAATAGCCGAAGAAGTTGCAAAGGATTACCCAGAAGTTGAATGGGACGACTGGTATATAGACATAATGACCGCCAAGTTGGTAGATCCTAAAAGAAGGACTCAGTTCAAAGTACTGGTGCTCCCCAATCTTTACGGGGATATATTGACAGACGAAGCAGCAGAATTTCAGGGCGGGGTGGGCACGGCAGGAAGCGCGAACTTAGGTAAACAATATTCTATGTTTGAGGCAATACACGGTTCTGCCCCTAGGATGGTAAAGGAAGGCAGAGCAAAATATGCAGATCCCAGCAGCATCATAAGAGCTGCCGCAATGCTTCTTGATCATATAGGATACTCCTCCCAAGCCCAAAATCTTCAAATGGCACTTGAAATTTGCGGACAATACGAAAAGAAGCTGGCTATTACCGGGAGAGAATCGGGAGCAACAGGAGAAGAGTATGCAAATTATATAATGGAAACACTTCAGGATAAAAATTTAGAACAAAAATATAATTCTTTTATAAAGAAATAATAAAAAATACCTGCTTTAAAATCAAAGCAGGTATTTTTTATAATATTTTTTTCAAAAAGAACTTTATTCTAGGATGATCTGGATTATTGAATATTTTGTCAGGTGTGGAATTCTCGATAATCTCACCATCGTCCATAAAAACAACCCTATCCGATACTTCCCTTGCAAAACCCATCTCATGGGTAACTATAAGCATGGTCATGTTTTCTTTTACAAGGTCTTTTATGACAGTTAAGACCTCTCCTACTAATTCCGGATCAAGTGCTGATGTAGGCTCGTCAAACAACATTATATCGGGCTTCATGGCAAGGGCCCTTGCTATAGCTACTCGCTGTTTTTGTCCCCCTGATATTTGAGATGGATAACAATCTCTCTTATCCAATAGCCCTACTTTGTCCAAAAGCTGATCTGCCATTGCAATAGCCTGGCCCTTATCCATATTACCAACAACGATAGGGGCCTCTATTACATTTCCCAACACGGTTTTGTGGGGAAAAAGATTGAAATCCTGAAATACCATCCCTAACTTTCTGCACTGCTGCCTTATAAGCTTTTCAGATATCTTTTTCCTTCTACCCCTCGAATCCACATCAGCGATCCTTTTACCCTCAATATCTATTGAACCGCCGTCAATTTTTTCTAAATAATTAAGGCATCTGAGCAGTGTACTCTTGCCTGACCCGGAAGGACCTATTATCGATATCACTTCACCTTTTTCCACAGTTAGATTAACTTTTTTTAACACTTCCAAATCTCCAAACCTCTTAACTAAATCTTTCACTTCAACAACGTCCATCAGGCAAACACCTACTCATAAATAGAATATTTTTTTTCTAACTTTCTAAACACAAAAACAACTACAGAAGTAAATATTAAATAAAATATTGCAGCAATTATAAATGGCATTATAGTAAAATCCCTTGTCACTACTACTTTAGCATTTCTCAGCAAATCAGGCATTGCAATGACAGTCACCAGAGCAGAATCCTTTACAAGATTTATAGCCTCATTTGCTGTAGGTGGTAACACTCTCTTTATCGTCTGAGGAATGATTATCCTGACCATAGTCTGAGGATAAGTCATTCCTAATGCCTTTGCCGCCTCATATTGTCCCTTGTCTATGGATTCTATCCCTGCCCTGTATATTTCAGTCAGATAAGCAGCATAATTCAACACAAAAGTTATGGATGCTGCTAAAAATCTAGGCAAAGGTGGAAAACCTAAAGTAGGGAGTCCATAATACACAAAAAATATCTGAAGGAGCAAAGGCGTCCCTCTGAACAACCAAGTATATATTTCAAGAATATTCTTGAGTACTCTTGATTTTGAAGTCTTGCCCAAAGCACATATAATACCTATAGGCACCGATAATATAGCGGTAATAGCATATAATTGCAAGGTGACAAGACTTCCTTCCAACAAAAACAGCGTTGTTTTTATGATATAAGACAAATATAATCCCCCTATTTCACTATTTTATCGCCAAACCATTTTTCAGAGATTTGGTCTGCTGTTCCGTCAGCTTTCATCTCATCCAGCACCTTATCCAGCTCTTCTTTAAAAGCAGCATCTTTTTTCCTTATACCTACCCCATATTCTTCAGACCCGAAATCTTCATCCAATATTCTGTACAGATCAGGTTCCTTAGAAATATAGTATTTACCTACCACTTCATCTACTACAACTACATCTATGCCTCCATTTGCAAGGTCCATGAGAGCCATGGTGTTGTTTTCATAAGTACGAACTTCTTTCAACGACTCAGCTGTCTCAACATCGCTGTTCAACGCTTTTTCGCTAGTACTGCCTAGTTGAAGACCTACTACTTTACCTTCCAAATCTTTTTTTGTATTGATATCAGAATCTTTTGGAACCACAATTATTTGGCTATTCTCAAGGTAAGGTTTAGAAAAATCAATCTGCTTTTGCCTTTCCTCTGAAATAGTCAATCCATTCCATATAACATCTATATCTTTGTTATTTAAGCTCATCACCACTCCATCCCAGTCCACTGGTTGAAACTCAACCTCAATATCCATTCTCTTTGCAACTTCCTTAGCCATATCAATATCGAATCCAACGATATTCCCTTCATCATCTCTAAAGCCCATTGGCGGGAAGGAATCATCCAATCCTACAATAAACTTGCCTTTTTCCTTTATTTCCTGTAGAGACTTATCAGCTCCACATCCAGTACCAATTAAAGATATCATCATTATTAATACTAATAATATTGCAGCTTTTCTCCTCATAACATTTCCTCCTAAATATATAAAATTGATTACCGATGATATTATACTTTAAAGCGCTAAATTTGTAAACAAAAAAAGAGGTATTCCACCTCTTTTTTTGTCTTTATACTATCCAATTTTTAATGATATCAATTTATATATACTGAACCGATGGCATTATAAAGCAAGTTTATATATATTGATTACATCTTGTTTATATAATTTTTTAAAATTTCCTATAGGCCCTGCTTGGGTACATTTTTCAGCCATCTCTTCTAATCTATCCTCCCCTATGCCTAAATCTTTTAATCGGGTAGGCAATCCTATTTTATCAAAAAATTCTTCTGTTCTTTTTATCCCCATAAGAGAAACTTTCTCAAGGTCATTGAAATCAGGCTCTACCCCCCATACCTTGACAGCAAATTGTGCAAATCTATTTAAGTTATTTCTATATACGTATTTCATCCAAGCAGGGAACACCACCGATAATCCTGCACCGTGAGCTACATCATATATACCACCCAATTCGTGCTGCATAGCATGGGATGCCCAGTCCCCCACCCTGCCTGTAGAAAGAAGATCATTGTGAGCAATAGTACTGGCCCACATTATCTCTGCCCGTGCATTATAATCACGAGGATTTTTTAAAACTGATTGGGCATTATTTATCACCGCTCTAAGAGTGGCCTCACATAACTTGTCAGTCAAGTCAACAGACTCTACATTTGTAAAGTATCTCTCCATTATATGTGCCATTATGTCAGAGATGCCGTATATGGTTTGATGCTTTGGCAAGGTGAATGTCAGTTCCGGGTTCATGATGGCAAACTTAGGTCTTAATAAATCACAATTTACAGATCTCTTGTATCCTCCATCTTGATTAGTTATCACAGAACCTTTGCTGGCCTCACTTCCAGCAGCAGGTATGGTGAGTACCACGCCTACAGGCAAAGCTTGGGTCACTTGACTCTTGCCTGTGTAAAAGTCCCACACATCTCCATCATAAAATACCCCGGCCGAAATGGCTTTTGCAGAATCTATCACGCTGCCTCCCCCCACTGCAAGTATAAACTCAATATCCTGCTCTTTACAAATTTTGATTCCCTGCTTTACTAGGCTTAATCTAGGGTTTGGCTTTACTCCACTCAATTCAACCACATCAACGTGAGCGTCTTTCAAAGACTTTATCACCTTTTGATATAATCCGTATTTTTTGATGCTACCTCCACCATAATGAAGTAATACTCTATTGGCATACTTTTTTACCTCTTGACCGACTTCTGTTTCTACTCCTTTTCCAAATATAATTTTGGTAGGAGATTGAAATACGAAATTTTCCACAGCATATTCCTCCTTTTATTTCCCAGTTTCCTGAATATATACCCATTAATATAATAAATATTACTAAATATATATTATTGTTATATAAAACTCAAAAGAACTGCCGAAGAATATATTATGAATAATAAAAAATTATTTATGTTGACATTATTTTAGTTTTATATTAAAATTTACATAATTCAAAATTAAATATCTGTATTTCTTATCAAGAGAGGCTGAGGGACCGGCCCTTTGAAGCCCGGCAACCTGCAACCCATTCGTTGCGAAGGTGCCAATTCCTGCAGAATTTAAAAGTTCTGAGAGATAAGAAGAAACTTTGAGCTAAAAAGCCTTTTTCTTATATCTTAGAAAAAGGTTTAATTTTTTATATAGGGGTGATTTTAATGTCTAAAAAATCGTTTGAAGAAATCAACGAAAAAATAAAACAAGGAAAGGCTGTTGTAGTCACTGCAGATGAAATAATAGATCTTGTTGAAGAAAAAGGTGTGAAAAAAGTAGCACAAGAAGTAGATGTTGTTACAACTGCTACATTCAGTCCTATGTGTTCCACAGGTGCTTTCCTTAATTTTGGCCATACAGAAGTACCTATAAGGATGAGCAAAGTATGGTTGAATGACGTGCCAGCTTATGCAGGACTAGCAGCTGTCGATGCTTTTATTGGAGCTACAGAGCTTTCCGAATCTAGAGGATTTGACTATGGAGGCGCTCATGTAATACAGGACCTTATAGATGGCAAAAAGGTGAAATTACATGCCACCTCTTATGGTACAGATTGTTATCCTAAAAAAGAAGTGACCACATATATAACAAAGGAAGATATAAACCAGGCATATCTTTTTAATCCCAGAAATGCCTATCAAAATTATAATGCAGCGACAAATTCTTCTGACAAAATAATATACACTTATATGGGTACTCTGCTCCCGGATTACGGCAACATCACATACTGCACTTCCGGTCAGTTAAGCCCTCTGCTCAATGATCCTCTATTGAGGACAATAGGTATAGGTACACGAATCTTTCTCGCAGGTACTCAAGGGTATATCAGTTGGGAAGGCACACAGCACGTACTATCGGTAGAAAAGATCAATCAGAGCACAACCCAATATTCAGGGGCCACCCTAGCCGTAATTGGAAACCTAAAAGAGATGAGCACGCAATTCATAAGAGCTGCTACCTTCGAAAAATATGGAATAACCATGTTTGTAGGTATTGGTATCCCCATACCTGTCATAGATGAAAAAATGGTAGAGTTTTTAGCAGTAAAAGATAGCGATATATATACTCAGGTAATAGATTATAGTTATCCAAAAAGATCAAAACCTACAATTAAAAAAGTAAATTATCAAGAATTGAGAAGCGGCGCAATAGACTTAAATAATAAAAAAGTACCTACAGCCCCATTATCCAGCTTGAAAAAGGCTAGAGAGATAGCATTGTTACTGAAAGAATCTATTATCAAAGGCGAATTCCTGCTTCAAAAACCTGTTCAGCCTCTGCCTGATAATAATGAATTTAAGCCTTTAAATGAAAGGGAGGTGGAATAAACATGAAAAAAATAAAGTTATCCCTGCGTTTTTCTCCCCATCTTACCGAGAAACCTATAACATATCATTTGATAAAAGACTATGATTTGGTAATAAATATTTTGAACGCCGAGATCAACTTCAACAAAGCAGGAAAACTTACCGTGGAAATGGAAGGTACTGAAGAAAATATAGACAAGGGATTACGATACTTAGAGCAACAAGGAGTAAAATATAAGATTTTTACAAAAACTATAATATGGGAAGAGGATAAGTGTGTACATTGCGGTGCTTGTACAGCCGTCTGTCCGTCACGGGCACTGAAAATGGATCAAAAAGACTGGTCCTTATCGTTTGATAAAAGCAAATGCCTAGTTTGTGAATTGTGTATACAGGCATGCCCTATAAATGCTATGGATATGGATTTTTTCTTATAGGAGATCATATCAAATGGAAGATAGAAACTCGTATAGAAAATTATTTCACGGTAAAAACATCGAATATTTCAGGGCAGCAGTAAAACAAACAGATCTGCAGATAGGTGCTGATAGAAATCTCTACGATCAAGCAATATCGTTGATCAATATTTGCAGAAAACAGATTGAGAATCATATAAAAAATAATCCTGATTTTTTAACCAGTTTAACTCCTTTGTCTTGTACAAGAAATTCTCCTTATATCGTAAAAAAAATGTGTAGCGCTTCATATAAGGCAGGTGTGGGACCTATGGCTGCGGTAGCAGGTGCTATCAGCGAAATTGTAGGCACCAACCTTTTAAAATACTCTAATGAGATAATAATAGAAAATGGAGGAGATATCTTTATAAAAAGCAATATTCAACGTACGATATCTATATATGCAGGGGATTCACCCTTAAGCAAGAAATTAGGGTTAATAGTTGAACCTGATAGCACACCTCTGGGTATTTGCACTTCTTCCGGCAAAATAGGACACTCTCTTAGCTTTGGAAATGCAGATGCGGTGGTGATAGTTTCAAAAAATACTGCTCTAGCAGATGCAACTGCAACTGCAGCTGCGAACATAGTAAAAACTGATAAAGACATCAACATTGCTATTGATTTTGCAAAAAAAATAGATGGAGTAACAGGTATGATAATCATAATAGATGATAAATTAGGTATATGGGGAGATATAAAAATTCTCCCCATCTAAACCCTGTTTGTGCTGCCAAACACCTGCATATGCTTGATAGCAGTTTGCTTTATCAACTCTACAGTCCTTGAACAGATATTTAAATATCCTGCTTGCCTATCCTTGGTATCAGTATTCTCTGCTGCTATACATCCTGCTTCCGATAGAGAAGTAAATATATTTATCTTTCTTATCCCATTTTTTATGGCTGATTTAAACTCCCCTTCGCTTAAACCAGATCCGCCGTGCAATACCAGAGGAATATTTACGGCTTTCTTAATATCCTGAATCCTCTTCAGATCAAGACTGGGCTTATATTTGTATGTACCATGTGCTGTCCCCACCGCTACTGCCAATGCGTCCACTCCGGTCTCATCTACAAACTTAGCAGCATCTTGTACTTTTGTATATAATTCTTGGCTGGCCCCATATTCTACTTGATACATAGCCTCTAGACCCCCAACATGCCCTAGTTCCGCTTCAACAGATACCCCTAATGCATCAGCTATCTTTACTATTTCCCGAGTTATTTCTATATTTTCCTGGAGTTTATAGGGTGATGCATCTATCATTACCGAAGTGAATCCACTTTTTATTGCTTTTACCACATTGTCATATGTAATTCCATGGTCAAAGTGCACCACGACAGGAATGCTGGCCCTTTGTGCAGCCTTCCTCATCAATAAAGCTATATCCTCTATATTCGCATGTTGCATATGCGCCTCTCCAAATCCCAATATTACAGGAGAACCTGTTTGCTCAGCAGCTTGTATCACTCCGTATACCATCTCTAAATTAAATATACCAAACATACCTACTGCATATCCATCCCGATCCGCCTTATCAAGTACTTCCTTCAAAGTTGCAAGTGCCACTTGCCCTCCTCCTTCACAAATGATTTGTATTTGACTATACAAGTCTATATTATATATTATAAATATAGGTTTGTGAATGATCGAGGAAATATTAAACCAAACTTTTTTGTTTGAGCGTAAACTGTTCTAAAATCTAGATAACAGTAACTTGAGCATATTCTGAAAGGATGGTAGCAAATGAACTACAAAATGATTGTACTGGACCTGGACGGGACTTTGCTGGATGATAACAAAAGTATTACGCCCAAAAACAAACAAGTTTTAAATACACTTTATAAAAAAGGAATAAAAATAGTAATAGCAACCGGTAGGACTTTCATGGCTGCAAAATATTTAGTTAAAGATTTAGGATTTGATGTGATCATATTCTCAAATAATGGAAACCTTGTCCGTCATTCCTCAAACAACAATAAAATATTTCACAGATACATTGACAGTAACCTATTTTATCAATTATTGGGCGATGCAAAAAAAGCTGATTTATATCCAATATTACACGTGGATCATTTTGAGGAAAATATAGATGTATTATTTGAGAAAAATAAAATAGATAATTATTATAACTCTTATACATTGAACCCAAAAGCAAGATATAAAGTAATAGATAGTTTTTATCACTATAAAAATCCAAGAATACTGCTTATGCTGTTTTTAGGCAGCCTGGATTCACTTAAAAGCTTCCAGGCAAAAATAAGCATCAAATATAATGATAAATTCAAATCTCACATAATAACATCCCTGACCAAAATAGGTCCTGTATTGGAAATCATGAGTCCCTACGGATCAAAATGGAATTCTATCAAAGAATATGCCAGGACCATAAATATAACACCAGATGAGATTATCGCAATAGGTGACGATAACAACGATTTGGAGATGATCGTCAATGCAGGATTAGGCATTGCAATGAAAAATGCCACTAAACCACTGCTCTCCTCGGCAAAAAAAATCTCCGCCTACACAAATAATCAAGACGGAGTAGCTCATGTGCTTAAAGAAATATATTTTTAATTACATTGACATTTTATATATATTGACTATATCTTCAAACATTAAGTCTTTTAAACTTGCTCCGATTGCACCGCTCATAGTTTTAAGAGCATCCTGAGCAAATTGGTTTATCATTTCTTCTTTTACCCCCAGTTTGGACAAGCTAACATCCATATCAAACCTTTTGAGGAAATTTACAAGTGCCTCTGATGATTGTTCAGCCAAGCTTTTCTCATCTTGACCTGGCTGACCCAATAATCGTGCAATTGTAGCATATCTAGATATATCAGCTTCCCAAGTGTATTTCAGATATGCCGGACCTATTGCACAGAGCGCCATCCCATGAGTAGTATCAAGATGTCCACTTATAGGATGGGCCATCCCATGTATAGCAACAGTGCCTGCATTTTGGATGGCTGTTCCGGCAAGAGTGTTGGCCCAGGCCATTTTGCTCCTAGCCTGTACATCGCCACCGTTATTATAGGCCTTCTCCAGATATGCAACTACCAGTTCTATCGACCTTTTTGCAGCCATATCTGTAAACTCATTAGCTCCTCTAGATAAAAAAGACTCCATAGAATGAAACAATACATCCAAACCAGTAGCAGCAGTCATATTTTTAGGAACGGTAACCATCAATTCAGGGTCAACAATACCCACTGCCGGATACATACAGTCAAATCCAATTCCCGGTTTTTCATTGTTGTCTGGATTAGTTACTACTGCAAAGCTGTTTATCTCAGTGCCCGTTCCTGCAGTAGTGGTAATTGCGATAATAGGAAGTGCCTGATTCACTTTTGCATTAGCCCTTGAACCACCAGGCATATAATCCTTTATGTTGCCTGGATTGCAAGAAATCAATGCAATTGCCTTTGAAGTATCAATAGGACTTCCTCCGCCTAAACCTACTACAAAATCACATCCTTTACTCTTAACCAGATCTGCTCCTTGCTGAACTGTAGTAGCTAAAGGATTAGGAGTAACCTCATCAAATACTACACAATCTACTCCTCCGTCCTTCAGTAACTTTACTACTCTATCCAGCATACCTGTCTTTCTTGCACTATTTCTGCCTGTAACCAACAATGCCTTTTTCCCATAACCTGAGGCTATATCCTTTAAATTATCCAAGCTCCCTGCACCAAAATATATCTTGGTAGGAATATCCAATGCAAAGCTCTTCATAATACCACCCTCATCAATATTTTTAACTAAATTATACACTCTCTATAATTTAGTTTCTGTTAAATAGATTACAATATGCCAATTTTTTTAAAATTGTTATAACAAAGCCTTATCAACCACTATCTTTCTATCTTTTATACTGATCAAACCTTCTTCCCTCAAACTCAATAAGATATTGGTGGTAGTAGTGCGGGACGCATTTATTATGCTGGCTAAATCCTGATGTGTAAGATAAAAATCAATCAATATACCTTGTTCAGTATGGACGCCATAGTCAACAGCAAACTTTTTAAGCACATTTATAAGTCTACCCCGTGCATCATTGAAAGCTATATTGGAAACAAATTCATTAGATAAATATAGTTTTTTGCTGAGGGTTTTGATCACTTTTAATGATATTGTAGGATTGGATTTTAATAACTTCTCCATATCATCCTTATAATATATAGTAACGCAGGTTTCATCTATTGACTGGGCACTCATGGAATAACACTCATCGCTGAAAAGTGAATTTTCGCCAAAGACATTGTTGCCTGATAATATTTCAAGTGTCAATTGTTTACCATCTTCGGAAATTTTGAAAAGTTTGATATTACCTTCTTTGACTATAAAAATTTTATCTGCTCTGTCACCTTGATTGAAGATGATCTCATTTTTTTTGAAAATTTTTTTCTGTGCCAACTCTACTACTTCATTTAATTCTCTTTTGTCAAGGTCTGCAAAAAAATATAAACTTTTTATACAGTCGGTTTTTCCCATATTCATCCCCCCATCTAATTATAAAACAACATCATGCCTAAGTAAAATAAAAACACAGTCGGATAGACTGTGTTTTTACACCCATCATTGATGTTGGTCAACTTTTTACAAACGTTTTTATAAATATACCTGTCCCGTCTGGCATATGAGTGCTGCAAATCTTTTGGATGTCTTGAATGGCTCTTTCATCAGTATTGGGGAAAATTATTAGCTCTGAAAAATCCCTGCTTATATTTACAGGCTTTATAATTAACTCTTGATTTACTCCGTCTATATGATGCCAGAACCCATCCAGCAAGAAAAATCCTTTTATCCTGAATGCCTTGTCCTGTATTGCATTTACAAATTCTTTAAACCGTTTTTTATCAAAATCGTCTTTCGATTTGATATAAATCACAGGAGGTCTGGATGAAGGAGTATTACAGCTTTCCTTGGATGATGCATTTTTATTTTCTATAAATGTTATATCAGAAAGAATATCCTGCACGTTTGCATATTCAGCTTTCTTTGTCACTGCATACGGATTGATCTCTCTTATCAATTTTTCAATATCATTTACAATGGTTTCAGAAACAAGATCAGTTTTATTTATTATAATATAATCCCCGTACAGCACTTGTCTTTCTACTGCTTGAGAAACCTGAATTAATTTCATTATGTTTGTGGCATCCACCAAACATATACTCCCTTTATATTTCAACTCAGCATATGCACTGGATTTAATGCTTTCAAGGATGGCTTCCATATTGGATGGATCTGAAACCCCTGAACTCTCTATCAACAACAGATCCACCGATAATCTAGAAAGCTCTACCAATGCTTTGGAAAATGTAGTTTGCAGACAGCTGCAAAATATAGAACCATTATTTATCTCAAACAAATCAATTCCGTCTTCTTTTATAAGGCTACCATCTATCCCTACCTGCCCGAACTCATTTACTACAACCCCTACTTTGAAACCGGGATTATCTTTGATCAAGTTTTTTATCAAGGTTGTCTTTCCCGATCCCAAGAATCCTGTTATCAAATATATATCTATACTCTTTTTATTTTGCATTGTTTATATACCTCTCTATTTCTTCAAATAACTCTTTTCTATCAGGTATGATGGAGGAATATTTGAGCTCTCCGTTGATAAGAATGCAGGGCAGGTTTTTTATCCCCATTTTTTTAGCTCTGAAAATATTTTCTCGATTGGTAGCTTTGTATTCCATATAATCAATGCTATCCCCAAAATGTTCCTTAGCTACCTTAACAGCATCAACCATATAAGTACAGGCAGCACAGGTGGCTGAATCAATGGTGAAGATCTCTATCAAAGGTTTTTCTAATCTTTCATATTCCGGAATATCTATTTCCATCTCTTCCATTGCTTCGTCCTGATATTTGTAGTTTTCCAACATAGCCTTTATTCCCTCTGTGTCTTCTATAGCTTGTTGTACACCTATCACATTTTCAGGAGGTATATCATAAGGCATATCACATCCGGGAGAAATTATCAAATTATCATAGCTCAAGCTATCCAAAAGCTCAACAGTATATCTCATGTTATCCTGCTGGGAACCGTATAACATTATGGATGTTAAAGGGATATTACCCCCTATGGCTATGTCATATTTATCTGTTATCTCTTTAGCTTCTACCATATCAATATTTTCATCTATTGATATACAATCAGGTGATGTTTTACACATCTCTTCAATGTTCCTGGTAGCATTTCCGCATACAAAGAAAGATGAAAAGACCCCTTGCTGTCTTATATATGAAAATATTTGTTTAAATACATCAGTCAGAAATTCATTGAAGTGAATGGGAGATATCTGAGATACCAGAGGATCTACAACAGCAACCACATCGATGCCGGCTTGGATATAATATTTTGACATCTGTACAGTAACTTTTGAGGCATAATCTAAAAGCTCTTTTACATATTCAGGTTTATCTATCATATCCATGAAGATATTGTTTCCCCTAAGGTGTGATGCAAGAGTAAAAGGTCCGCATACCAATCCGTATAGTGCAGTATCTTTCACTCTCCCTTCTTTTCTGAGCCTATCAATTACATTTAATGCTATGGGTATCCTTCCGTCCTGCTCCTTCGGAATGTAGTCAGGTATCTGATCTTTTAATTCCAGTGGATGAGTCTTTACCGAAGGAGGCGCCTTCTCATCCCACATCAGCTCGCATCCCAGTATCTCCGCTTCGATCTGAAGATCGAACATTATGGGTAAACCGTCAGGTTTATAGATCTCATTCACTTTTACCAGCGACTCAAATAATTTGTCCTGATCAGTCAATACTTTGATTGCATTATATCCTGTCAACTTGCCGGCATGGACCCCCGCAAATGGCACCCATGGTATTCTATTAAGTGCTTTTTCATGTTGCATAACTTTATATATCAGCTGTTTTCCCGTCATATGAGCCATATCATCTCCCCCTTACAATTAATTTATTCTAATTCTAACAATATGGGTCGATAAAGACTATATTATATCTTGTGTTGTTCAGTATTATCTTGCTGAATATGTTCAGCTAAACAATATACTATATATATTAATGTATATATAAACTTATATATAAAAATATGTAACATATTACAGAGAATATTAATATAATAAATAAAGTATTTTCATAATAATTTAAAATGAGAGGAGACAAAAATGAATTGTATTTATCCCTCGCTAATCCCGTCTCATGAAGGATCACCGACTGTAAAGGATGTGGATTATATAAAAGAGTACCTGCAAAAGCATATTGGAAAAAAAGTTAAGATTGAATTTTTGATAGGTACAAACTTGTTCATTGATAGGGAAGGTATCATCAAAGAGGTAGGTAAAAATTATATTATCATAACAAAGGCCCAAGCTGAGGACTTATTAATAGCAGACTTATATTCAATAAAGTTTATCAGAATATATAAACTAGGCGAATAGGGGTGCCTTTTCCCTAGACACACTCCTATTAGCCTAGTTTAATGGGATAACCTTCACATTTGTTTTTTTAAGTATATCTTCTCCCTCCACCCATTGTATTATCATTATATCTTTACTTTGATATAATATATCAAAGCCAGCAGTATAATTTGATTGGCTAACGACTTTTTGCGGTGAAATTATACAAATAGCAATAGATGGATTTTCCCCGATAATTGATTTCTCCACTGGAATATATAATACAGGGAATAAGTTGTATTGGGCAGCGCCTCTATTTTTGTATATTATAATGGGCTGTTGGATAATAGGTTGGTTATTATCCGAAACATGGTCATTTTTACCTGTAAACAAAAAATGCGGAATTGAGATCAACAAAACAAAAATAACAGCAATAGCAGCAAATCCTTTGAGTTTTGTACCCCAGCCGGAGGAGTTCTCATAAGTAGCTGTATTTTGCTTTGCTTTTTGGTGAACAACTTTTCTGTACCGGTCAAATTTAAAATTTGCAAAAAATTGTTCAGCCTGTTTTGAAGCAATCTCTAACTTTTTGCCCAGCTCTCTGTCATCCATAAAGCTCCTCCTCCCTAGATAGAATGGATTTAAGCATTTTTTTGGCTCTATGAATCCTGGTCCTGACGGCACTTTCCGATATTTGCAAAATATCAGATATATCTTTATCGGATAGGCCCTCAAAATATCTCAAAACTATTACAGACCTGTATTTTATGGGCAGATCCATTACTTTTTGGAATATCTCTCCTCCCTCAACAGCTTCCATCAACCTGGAGGTTTGATCATCCTTAACTTTAAACTGAGATATATCTCGCCAAGGGACTATTCGCCTAAAAAAAGCTGATTTCATATAATCTTTGCATAAATTTATAGTTATACGGTATATCCAAGTAAAATAGGAGCTTCTGTGATTAAAATTTTCTAAATTCTTATATACCCTGCAAAACACCTCCTGGGCTATATCCTCAGCTTGATGATAGTCCCTTAAATAATAATAAGCAAGTTTTAATACCTTGTCCCCAAAACGCCTCATCAGATATTCAAGCTGTTGTTTTTTTTGCTCTTCACTATCTAATATGCTATACTCGCCTATACTCCTCATCATTAAAACCACCCCTATTTTATCATACGGCCCTGATTTCCTCTCTCATAAATATGACATATGATATACTAAAACATATAAGAGTAGCTGCAATAAGAGTTACCAGGTGAGGCCATATCAGCAGCAGGCTTTGTCCTAAGGGTAAAGCCCCTGAAATCGCCATATCTAATTGCTCGGAAAATATAGGCCCCAGCACCCTCACTCCGGGATTTAGCAACGTAATCACTACCTCGTTATATATCATAACAGGAGATATCCTGTTTATAAATTGCCTAGTCCGCTGGTTTTTCATGGACATGATGGCATCGGCGTTTTGATTAACCGGAAACATAGCATCTGCCACCAATCCTGCTAACAGCCCGATAAATATAGCAAAAATCAACCACAAAGCTATCCCCGCAAGGGCAGACGTTGCTGTTTGTTTGAATATCAATGAAAATAGCAAAGATACTGCAAGCCATAATGACATATAGATCACAGTAAAAATCAAAAATATCAATATTCTTGCCAATTCCTCACCCGATGGAGGAACTCCCGTTATTATAATACCTATAGCGCCTACTGCGGTACCCAAAGAAAATGTCATTATACTTAAAACGCTTACCCCTGCCAAGAATTTACCATTTATGACAGCATCTCTGTGTATAGGTTGGGCTAGTAATCTGCTCATTGTACCCCTGGCCATTTCTCCGTTTATCCCGTCAAATCCCAATGATAAACCTATCAAGGGTCCCAAAAATGAAATAAATGATATAAAGGAGGGAAGGGAACCACCGCTACTGCTGAACAAACGCAAGAATACAAATTCATTCCCTTCCTGCTCAACTGCCTTCTGTATTCCGCTTGCAGCACTATAAATGCTGGCAATACCTACAATGGTTATTAAAACTACTATTATCAAAAATCTTTTGCTTCTTATATGATCTGCAAGCTCTTTCTTGTATAAAACCACAAGACCGGCTCTATCATTCATCTTATTAAAATCACTCCTTTCCCTCAAAATAACGGCTGTATATGTCCTCCAAGCTCTTTTCTTGTAATCTCAAATGATATAGCATATAGTGGTTTTGTATTAGATTTTGCGCAATCTGTTGGCTTATATCATTGCTACAGTTAACAATTATCATATCATTGGAAGTTTTTTGTATATCTAACACTCCCGTCATATCATTCAACAATGCTATCAATTTATCATCTTGGGGTTTTACCCCCAATTCGATAACATAAGGCATACTATTATAAACCTGCTCTTCCAGCGCATCGATAGGACCACATGCCAAGAGTTTTCCTTTTATAAATATGCCTACTCTATCGCATATTTTTTGTACTTGATGCAACAAATGAGAAGACAATAGAATAGTTCTTCCATCTTTTCGGGAAAGATCCACTATCAAATCCAGCATCTCCTTTACACCTTCAGGATCTATGCCTAGGGTGGGTTCGTCCAGTATCACTACCTTAGGATCTTTTATCAACACATCTGCAATCCCCAGCCTCTGACGCATACCTCTAGAATATTCACCTACTTTTTTGTTTGCTGCATCCTCAAGCCCTACCCTTTCAAAAAGATGATATATGCGTTCTTCCGCCTGTTCACTATATATACCGTTTAAGTGAGCAGTATACCTTAAATTCTCCCTACCAGTCATATCCGAATAAAAACCTACATTGTCCGGAAGGTATCCCACTACTTTTTTTACTGATATAGGTTGACGAATTGAATCAAACCCGCAAACTGATACTTTGCCCTGAGTGGGTTCAGTCAATCCTAACAACATCAGTATAGTGGTAGTCTTGCCTGCACCATTAGGTCCCAACAATCCAAATACCTCCCCAGATTTTACCTCGAGATTAAGACCATCCACCGCAGTCAGTCCGCCATATCGTTTTGTAAGGTTTTTAGTTTTTATTATGGAACTATCACCGCTCATAGTTATCGTCTCCCGTATTTTTTAAATACCCAGTATAATCCATATAAAAGCAATATTATTATAACAATACCAACTAAACCCCATATAGTAGAGGTCTTTACCATCACCCTCATTTCCACATCACTGCCTGCCTCTGGAGTGCTAGCCTTCAGGCTAACCACATAATCACCTGCGATGGCCTTTGCATCGGGCTTTATATACGCTTTGACCTGCTTACTTTCTCCTGCCTGTAAAACATCTATCTCGGCAGGCTCGAACCTCACAGTCCAATTTTTGGGCTGCTCTGACGTAAGACTTATCCCCTTAAGGTCTGCACTCCCGTTATTGACTATGCTCAAATTTACCTGCTCTTCTTTGCCTGCATATACCTCAGCATTTAACCTTCCCGAAGGAGTGCTCAAGCTAATATCATAAGTCCCGCTAATCACTACTTTTAATTCGGTAGTGAGCTGCTCCTCTGCAGAAACAGCAGTGATAGGTATTGTATATTCTCCAGCCTTTACCTGATTGGCCGGTTTCACTTCTACATCCAAACCTTGGCTATCATCAGGCTCAAGGCTTATGCTGGCAATCTGTTTATCCTCAAATGAGGGCTTGAAAGATACCTCCCAACCTCTGGGAGCTTGAGCGCCCAAGCTATATGATTGATCTTTTTCTCTATTATTGGTAAGATCCAATCTGAATTTAAAGGCAGCATCCCCCGGCCCCTGCAATTCAGGGTATTGGGCTACAAATTTGCTCTCACTTATAGTCTGTTCACTCACCTTTAAATTTAACGAAAGTGTATCCTTGGCATTGGCCGATTTTGCAGCGATCACAACAGTATACTCACCTTCCGACACATCGGATGGAACCTTCAACTTTAAGTCCACATTCAAATCCGACTTGGTTTTGAGAAATACCTTATGTACCCTATTGCCTTCTCCCTCAAAATATCCATCCCACCCTTCAGGGATAGATTGTATAGAAAGCTCTACACTGCCTGAAGGCACGGATACATTCTCAATATTAATAGGGAATTTTACATTATCCCCTGCCTTTACAGTTATTCCAGTATACGAGGTGCTCAGTACCAGCCCCCCATGGGCTTTTACAACAGCATCGTCGGAATAAAAATGAGGAAAGACAGCAATAGAACAAATTAAACATATAGCCAAAAACATTTTTTCAAAAATCCTTATCTTTTTCCTCCTCATACAAAAATCCTCCTTTATTTTATTGATGGATTAATTTTAGTTTTCTATAAAGTTAGACGAAATAATGCTTGTTTTTGTTACAAATCTGCCATTTTTTTTAATAATATTATTTTTATATTCATACTCCCATCCTATCCGATTATAATGCAAAAGGGACGTCAGGCTTTTTTTCATAGTCTGACGTCCCTCATATATTAACTTTATAGATACTCTTTTAAAGAAGTTATATCCAATTGTTCAAAACCTGATAAAAATTCATACAGTTTAGAGACTATTATCTTTATTCCTCCCGATGAATCCGATTCAATATTCAACGGAAGTATAGGGTCATGGAGTGAAAGTCTCAACAAAAACCAACCATCTCCATTATCCTTATCACAGCTCACCCTTATACCTTCATAATTATCAGGCAGCACATCCCACCCATCACAACGGGCAACATATTGCTCTAATTCTGATATCACTCTGTTCCCATATCGCTTGTGATCTTTTTGAAGGATCTTCATCCTGAACTCATCGCTCTCTATCGGCTCTTCCAGCCCATCTATTAAGCTCTCTATTCCTTTGCCATCCTGCATTTTAAGCTTTGCCATCTTTATCAATATCTTGGTCACCAGATATGCACCGTCATCCAGGAAATAGTTTTCTTTTAAAGCCCCATGACCTGATGTCTCTATCGCCAAATGACATTCTTCCCCTTCCGAGTTTAGCCTCAAGGCTTCATTTATCACATTCCTGTATCCCCTCTTAAACCTGTGATGTTTGCCCCCCAACTTATCTTCAATAAACTTCTTAAGTCCTGTAGAAGTTATGGAGTCTGTCACAACGGTAGAACCAGGATAATCCTCCAACACTATTGCGGACATGAGGGCTATAAGCCTATTCCTGTTCACTTCCCTTCCATCGCTGAACACCACTCCTGCCCTATCTACATCCGCATCGAAGATTATCCCTAAATCAGCCTGGTTTTCCAGCACTGCCTGTTTTATAGATTCCACAGCATCTTCGTCTTCTGGATTAGGTATATGGTTGGGGAAATACCCGTCAGGCTGGATATATTGACTTCCTTCTATATTTGCACCTAAAGGAAGTAAAACCTTCTCTGCGAAAAAGCCTCCTGCCCCATTGCCGGCATCCACTATTATTTTAAAGGATTTTAAAGGCTTCTCATCGTTATCCATATTGTTTACTTCCTGTCTGATTTTGTCCACCAACCCCTGTGAATATACAGATATAAAATCTTGTCGGATCACCTTACCCTCTGAATGGAATTTTTCATATTGGCCTTGCTGAGCTTTTTTAAGAATATCCGCAATATCTGCTTTCTCCAGCCCTCCTTCTGATGTAAAGAATTTCAATCCGTTTCTGTTAAAGGGAAGGTGACTGGCAGTCACCATTATCGCCCCATCATATTTATACCCATCCAACACGGTAGACATGAACATTGAAGGAGTAGACGCTATCCCAAAATCATATACAGTACAACCAAGCCTACATAATCCTTGTATAGCTGCAGTTTTCAACTTAGGTCCCGAAATTCTGGAATCCATCCCTATAGATACCTTTAATTCAGAAGCATCTTTTCCCTTTTTTTCGGCAAGCCATAACCCAAAACAACAAGATATAGCTTGTACTATATCCTCAGTGAGATTTACCATTTCCCCCTCTATTCCATCAATAGCTACACCCCTTATATCACTTCCGCTTATCAGTTCTTTCCATTTTTTATCCAGCATAAGTACCACAACTCCTTTTAATTCAATATTATTACTGCAATAAATTTAAGAGGGCTATCCCCCGTATTCTCAACAGAATGCCCTTTACCTTCACCGGTAGACATGGCACATCCGGCAAATACTTCCTTCTTTACGCCATCATCATCAACTACCCCTTTTCCGCTTAAAAAATAATATATTTCTGTCTCCTGCTCATGCTGGTGAAACCCTATAGAACATCCGGGATCAAGTACAATCTCGGCAAAAAATCTGCATTTTTGAGGAAGTTCATCTTTGAACATATGCTTAATCTTTACCGTTCCATTCCCCCCTCTCATATTTTCCCTCAGCTGGAGTTCCATATCTTTCTGATCAATAACCATATTTTTCTCTCCTCCCCATTTGTTATTGTTTTAAACTGCTCTTTGCAATAGGTCTATATGTAAGCACCCTGTTCTCCCTGGTGCTCTGCATCAAATAAATATCTTTCACCTTTATATATTTCTTATCTATTTTTATATTCTCCTTTAATTTATCAAACGGCAAAGTTAATGAGGCCTGCCTGGCAAGCGTTATATGAGGACTGTACACTCTAGAATCCTTTTCAACATCTTTTAGCTGGTTCTCTAAACATATATATAACTTCTTCAACTTTTTTAAATCTCCTCCTAATCCTGCCCATATAATCTTTGAACCTCTTCTATCAAAACAACCTATTTTATTTAGTTGAAGATAAAATGGTGAATGCACAGCCGTAGCCTCATCCATAGCATTTTTAAGTATAGCAATGTGGTCTTTTTGTATCTCTCCTATAAATTTTAAAGTTATATGGAAATTATCCGGCCTTGTAAAATTTGCATAATGGCAGTATTGACTTATATTATTCTGAAGCCGTCTCAAATACCCTTTTATATCCTCCTCCAAATTTATTGCAATAAATACTCTCATATTTTTTATACCACCTTTACATTTTACAATTTTAACTTTATTATTATTAGTATAAACTATATTATAGTTTTAAAAAAGTAAACTTAAAATCATGGAGGTCTAGACATGCGTTTCATACACAACAAAAGTACAAATCCTTATTTTAACATCGCTTCAGAAGAATATATATTGAATGAGTTCAGCGATGAATGTTTTATGCTCTACAGGAATAAGCCCTGTATAATAGTGGGTAAAAATCAAAATACCTTGTCGGAAATAAATGTAGAATATACTGAAAAAAACAATATCCCCGTGGTGAGAAGGATGTCAGGAGGAGGGGCAGTATTTCATGATCTTGGCAATTTGAACTTCACATTTATAATCAACAGCACTTCAAAGCAATTAAAAAAATTCAGTGAATTTACAGCACCTATCATAGAAGCCCTCAAAACCTTATCTATAGATGCTGAATTTTCCGGACGAAATGATATTACTATAGACGGTAAAAAAATATCAGGAAACGCCCAGTATTATAAAAAGAATAAAGTGCTTCATCACGGAACTTTATTGTTTTCATCCAATATTACCGATATATCAGCAGCGCTTAAAATAAACCCATTGAAATACAAGGATAAAAGCTCAAAGTCTGTCCCTGCACGTATTACAAATATATCCAGCCATTTAAAAGCACCCTTGACGATAGAGGAATTCATCGACATCATAATGAATCATATAATGGAAATGTATGGACAGCAAAATATTTATGAGTTTAAAAATAGAGATATAGAGAATATAAATAAACTGGTACAGCAGAAGTATTCTACTTGGAATTGGAATTTCGGGGAATCCCCAAATTATAGCTTTAAAAATGAAAAAAAATTCCCAGGCGGATTTATTGAATTCCATCTGGATGTGGAAGCAGGAATCATAAAAAAAGCGAAACTTTTTGGCGACTTCTTCGGCATACATGATATTTCCCAGATAGAACAAGCATTGATAGGAATAGAACACTCTAAACAATCAATAAAAAAACAACTTTCACGTTTTAACATCAATGAATATCTAGCAAATATAACTTTAGATGAATTGATGGAAGGATTTTTCTAATAATGAAACAAAAGTAAAGGATGGTTCTGCGTCGCAAAATAATGAGACATAGAACCATCCTTTATTATCCATCCCTAATTTACAAAGTTACTCAATAACAACTCCCTTTTTAAGTATCACATTAGCATAAAGTGCTTTTTCGCCGGTAGCTATTACTGCATATGCTTTTTTTGTTCTTTCATAGAAATCAAATCTTTCTATAAACCCAAAGTCACTAAAGTCCTTATCATGCTTTTTTATTATAGAACGATATTGATCCCATATCTCAGGCTTCGTATCATCTCCAGGTGCAACAGCCATAAGAGAAACCGGTTTTTCCACATATGTATCCAGTGGAAATAATTTTAAAATGGCATCCAATATCTCTGGAACATTATGTCCGTCACACCTTACCAGCCTTTGGGCAGTACTTGCTGCAGGGAAATTCCCATCCCCTATCACTATTTCATCTCCATGTCCCATTTCCATAAGAATTTTCAATAACTCCGGATTTATTATTGACGGTATACCCTTTAACATAATAATTCACTCCTCATTTGTAATATATGCTTTTATATCTTTAAGCCTTTTCATCACATCGTTTGCTCCTCGCCCAAAATAATCATGGAGCTTTTTGTACTCTTGATAGAGCTTATCATACATCTTAACATTTTCAGGTATCGGCTTTATTGTCTCATCTTTCAACCTGGCCATCTTTTTAGCTGCTTCAAATATAGTGTCATATCCTCCCCTGTCTTTGCCAGCCGCCACTGCTCCGAACATTGCCGCTCCCAAAGCAGGTGTCTGAGAGGATGCGGACATCTTGAACTCCATATTCATTACATCCGCATATATCTGCATAAGCATCTTGTTCTTTTCCGGCAGGCCTCCGCATGCATAGGCTTCTTTTATGTCCACTCCATATTGTTTGAATGTATCCACTATCATTCTGGTGCCGTATGCCGTAGCTTCTATGAGTGCCCTGTATATTTCTTCCGGCTTGGTCAACAACGTAGCACCCAATATCAGTCCTGTCAGGTCTGCATCTACCAATACTGACCTGCTGCCGTTCCACCAATCAAGGGCTAACAAGCCACTTTCCCCAACTTTTAGCTTGGAAGCTTTTTCTTCTAGCAATTGATGTATGTTCATGCCTTTCCCTTTTGCCTCAGCTTGGTATTCACAAGGCACACAGTTTTTTACAAACCATTCAAATATATCTCCTACTGCAGGTTGTCCCGCTTCGTAACCATAATATCCAGGTATTATACCATCTTCTACTACTCCGGCTATACCATCTACCAGCTTTTCTTGTTGGCTTAACACCATATGGCAGGTAGAGGTTCCCATTATCATTACAAGTTTACCCGGTTCTGTCACATTTACTGCCGGCACTGCCACATGAGCATCTACATTGCCTACTGCTACTGCTGTATCCGGGTTTAAACCCATTTTTCGTGCCATCCTATCTGTAAGTCCCCCTGCTTTATTGCCTATAGGTTTTATGTCTCTGCTCAGCTTTTTGTCTACAAGATCTTCTAATCTGGGATCCAACGCTTTAAAAAAGTCTTTGTCCGGATATCCTTTTTGTTTATGCCATAGTGCCTTATAGCCTGCTGTACAGCTGTTTCTGGCCTCTACTCCCGTCATCTGCATTACTATCCAGTCCGCAGCTTCCATGAATCGATCTGCAGCTTCATATATTTCCGGTGCCTCATCCAGTATCTGCATTATTTTAGGTATCAGCCATTCAGACGATATTTTACCCCCATATCTTTTTAAGAATTCTTCCCCTCTCTCCTCTGCTATTTTATTAAGCCGATTTGCCTCCGGTTGTGCTGCATGATGTTTCCACAACTTCACCCAAGCATGAGGATTGCTTCGATATTCATCCGATTGACATAATGCGTTACCTTTTTTATCTACAGGAAGCATTGTACATGATGTAAAATCTACACCTATTCCTATAATGTCTTCAGGATCCACTCCTGATTGCTTTACTACTTTTGGCACTGCAGTAGTCAATACTTCTATGTAATCATCGGGGTTTTGCAGCGCCCAGTCGTTTTCAAGTTTTATGCCCATACCTGGAAGTTGTTCATCTATCACTCCATGTTTGTATGGAGTAACTGAAGTCATCACTTCCCTACCGGTATCAACTTCTACCAGCACAGCACGACCTGACTGAGTTCCAAAATCCACTCCTATGCTATATCTCTTTGCCATCTTCATTCCTCCCACATTTTTAGTTTCTATTATTATTATATATTATTTTAGAAATAATTTAAATGCCGTTATAAGCATATTCTAGGCATCATCTCTCATTCCAGACTACTCAGTATTCTTTTACCTCCTGTTGTAGAATATACTGAACACAGATGTTCATAAAACCGTTATAAATAAAAAGATACCATATGCATCCAAAGCTGATACACATTTCATCAATTTTGTATCATCATTATATGTTCAATCATATATATAAAGTATATTTAAAGTTCAATGAACATCGGGGTGAATCAAGTGAGGTCTAGTTTAAGACAATATGATAGGGCGAGTGCCATAGAATACTCTCACAGATGGGCTTTGAAAAGAAACCCTGAATATTATGATTTCTCTAATATAGGAGGAGATTGCACAAATTTTATATCCCAATGCATCTACGCAGGCAGCAGGGTAATGAACTATAAAACTGATTTAGGCTGGTATTATATCAACGCAAACAATCGCTCCCCTTCCTGGACAGGTGTTAAATTTTTATATAATTTTCTTTTGAGAAACACAAGTGACTCGGGTCCGGTAGGCACTTCAGTGCCCATCCAAAATATAGCACCTGGGGATATAATACAACTCGCATTCAATCAGAACGCTGAATTCTCTCATTCCCTATTTGTAGTACAATCTGGTACCCCTCCTTCCTTCAACAATATACTGATAAACACACATACTATTGATCGCCAATATTATCCATTATCAAACTATCGATGGAATAAAATAAGATTTATTAAAATTTCAGGAGTAATATATTAAATTTTTTTCAATATATCCAAAATTTGTGGTAAACTATTATAGAAAAGAACATAAGATGGAGTGGAGAATATGAAAATAAGTGAAAAAACTAGGATTATCATTTTACTCAGCATCGGAATAATATTCATTTTAATGGGCTTGGTTCAAGCGATATTTGACTTTGAAATAGACAAAAAAATATCTGATAATATAAGCTTTATATTGATGATCGCCGCCCTATTCGTATTTTTTAGCAACAAAAAAAGAAAACCTGAGCAAGAACAGCAAGAAGATGAAGGACAGGAAGAACAAAGTGAGACAGATCTATCTGATTCAGAGGATATCCAAGATAAACAGGAATAAAGATGGGATGAAAATTCCCATCTTTATTCATATCTCACCCTGGTTATCCCGAAAACAAAAAACACCAGTGCGAAAATCGAGATAATCACCAGGCTGCCAATTACAGCCGGCAAACCTTTTCCTCTTATCACTATATCTTTTAGTGCTTGCATAGTCCATGCTTGAGGTGTGAATTTAGCTATGTTTTGCATTGTAGGGGATACAATTTCTAAAGGCCAAAAACACCCTCCCAACATACAGCTAGAAACTATAACTATAGGTGCCAGCACTTGCAACTGTGCCATGCTCTTTGCTATAGTTGACATAAATATACCTATACCGGTAACTGCGAGCAAAAACATGGCCATAACAACTATCACTCCTAATATATCGTTTCCGTAATCGACTCCGAATAGGTAATTACCTGCTAGTATTAAAATTGCAACCTGCAGTGCACCTATCAAGTATGCCCCCATTATTTTGCCTCCCAATATACTGGCTATGCTAGTTGGGGTAGTAAGCAATCTGCTCCATGTTTTATTTTTTCTTTCCTCCAATATCTCCCCTGAAGTAAATATGACAGTAAACATTGTAAACTGTATTATCATCCCCATAGCAGCATGTGCAAACCCTTCATAATCCTCCTGTTGTTGAGTATCATTTGCTTTTACTTCCAACTTCTGAACCGACAAGACAGGAGTATCTATCAATGCTTGTTGAAAATCTTGTACAATAATATTTACATCTACATCCTGTATGCCCATATGATCAGCATTTTCTAAAGCTATCTCTCTTACCGCATTTTCCGCTAAATAATCACCTATACTTTTTTCTATAGCTTTACTTATAGCCATACCGGCCTTGGAAGCAGAAAGGCTTATTACCTTTATATGATTGGGATGGTCTGTTGATAGGGATTCTTCAAACCCTTCAGGTATTATATACCCGACCTCGACTTTTCCTTGACGTATCTGACTGTATATTTCTTCCTCATTCTTAATTTGGATATCATATATAGCCTCATCCTTTAAATCTTCTATCAGCTTTGAACTCACCGCAGATTTGTCATTATCCCCAATCAACACCCCTATTTTTTGTGTGGATCCCTGTTCATCAGAATTGCCAAAACCTAACCCCATGATAAAAGTAATAAATAATGCTGCCCCTATCATAATACATAAAAACGCTTTTTCCTTTTTACTTTTAAGCAAAGACAATCTTGCTATAGCAAAAGCTTTCTTCATCTCTTCACCCCTATTCCAGCCTCAATCGCCATATACCAAATATCATAAAAATAATTCCCATACCTGCCAGAACCATTATATGCTGACTTATATCAAAAAGCCCCCTACCCTCCATCAAAGCTAAATACCCTTGAAGACCCCATCGGGTAATAGTAAATCTGCTCACATGCTGTAACGCCTTGGGAAACATAAAAATAGGAAAGGTACAACCGCCTAATATAGCCATTGCCTGTACCGAAATATTTCCTACAGCATCCGCCATCTTTTTAGTATTAGATATAGAGGCTATGAGTATTGCAAAACCCGTGCAAGCAAATGCCACCGCCAATGAAATCAAAAAAACACCTGATTTTGAAGCACCCCACTCAACACCGAAAACGTATCTGGTGAACAATATCAAAATCAATATTTGCAAGCAGCATATTAGCAAGGTCCCTAAAGTCTTAGCTATAATGATGTGGGTTTTTTCAACACCAGCACAAAACATCCTCATCAAAGTTCTATTCTCTCTTTCGGAGATAATAGAATCCACTCCCAGCATAGCTCCAAACAATGTAAACATCAACAACATACCGGCAGTATAATACTGGAATCCGGTTATCCAATCGCCTTCTTGATTTTCTAAATCTAAAAGTTCCGATGCTTTTATCGTTTTGTTGAATAATCTTTGCCCTATATCAATCCCCAGCCCCCTTATATCCGCCAAATCATTTTTATCATAAAAAATCTCTTCATGGCTTAAATTATCGTTTAACAAGCCTTTGAGCACAGCTTCCGTACCTGCATATACCATAGAATATTGGCTAACAAAAGTTTCAACAATTCCGGATACTATGCTTCCCTTCAGCTCCTCTGCAGGATCAGTCAACACTGTTAAAGATTTAGTTTTTCCTCTCGTTTTATCTCCTGAAATTCCTTGGGGAATGATCACAGCTGCAGATACATCACCATCATCCATCATATGCAAAGCATCCTTTCTTGTATCGGCGAATTCTACTGTGATCAACTGTCTTATTTCTTCTGATTCCAATATTTCTATAAAATGTTGGGCAGTTTCTCCTCTATCAAAATCTACTACAGCTATTTTAAATGGATTTATTATGGATGCATGTTCAAACATAGGACCTAATGCAGATCCTAATATGAATATTAAAATTAAAGGCATAGCAATTATCAGACCTAAGGCTTTATAATCCCGTGCAACTGTCCTTAAATCCTTTAAAGCAATAGTCAATATCTTCATAGATACACCTCCTAATCCCTCAACGCTCGACCGGTTAAATGTAAAAATACACTTTCCAGATTAGGTTGGTGTACACTCACGGTCTTTATACCGGAATCATAACCAGTCAATATCCCAAGCAACTCTGCCAATATACTGCTTCCATCCCGGGCCATTATACTTATACTGTTTTCCTGAACAGTTGCCTCTTTAACTGATTGGATAGATCTAATATGTTGTATAGCCTCCTGATATATCCTATCCACAACTATCTCTATCCTGTCTTGTTCCCCTACCATCTTTTTAAGCTGTTGGTTTGTTCCAAGGGCAATTATTTTGCCATAATCCATAACCCCTACCCGGTCACATAAGTATTCCGCTTCTTCCATATAATGGCTGGTGTATATGACTGTCATGCCTTGTCGGTTTAGCTTTTTCACTGTTTCCAGTATGTGATTTCTTGACTGCGGATCTATCCCTACTGTTGGCTCATCCATAATGAGCAGTTCAGGATCATTAAGCAATGCCACAGCTATGTTGACCCTCCTTTTCATCCCCCCTGAATACCTATCAATTCGTTCATCTTCTCTATTTTTCAATCCTATAATATCCAACACTTGTTCTACCTTGGTCTGCAAAAATTCCCCGGATAAGCCGTACATCCTTCCCCAAAACCCTAGATTTTCTCTCGCTGTTAGAGTGGGATACAAAGCAACATCCTGTGGAACAACGCCTAACAACTTCTTTACCTTGCCAGCATTTTTTAATATACTCTGTCCATCTATAATAACATCACCATTCGTAGGTTTTATCAACCCACACATCATTGATATAACAGTGGATTTTCCGGCCCCGTTGGGACCTAGCAATCCGAATATTTCTCCCTTTTGAACATTGAAATCAATACCGCTCACAGCAGCTACACTGTCAAACTTTTTCTCTAACTTCCGAACTTCAATAAAATACACTTATATACCACCCCCTGTTATTGTTCAAAAAAATTTAAATTGTCGCTTTTATATTGAGCAATGAAATTACATAACTTTTATGTTATAACTTTATGTTATTTTGAAATTTTGCGAATAATCCACACTATCCACATTGTTATCCACAGCTTTTTCGGTTTAATTTGGCGATTTGATATCATTTTTCCACAATATCCACAAACTGCTCTATCAACAACATGTTAATAAAAAAATAACATGTTGTTGGTATACATAATAAATTTACTGGAGTTTTAAATTAGGAACTGCATTTAAGTCTAACTTAGCAAAATCTTTTTTCTTATACCTATAATATGCCGCACACCCTATCATAGCAGCATTATCTGTACATAAAACAGGATCCGGATAATAAAGAGAAAAACCGTTTTCTATGCATTTTTGCTGCATAGTGCTTCTCAACAGGCTGTTTGAAGCAACCCCCCCTGCCAAGGTTACAGTTTCCATCTCCTTTTCTTTTGCAGCACTTATAGTCTTATTGACTAATACTTCTATCACTGACTGTTGAAAGCTTGCCGCCACATCTTCTACTGAAATCTCTATTCCTTTTTGTTTTTGATTATTTAAGTAATTTAACACTGAGGATTTTAAACCGCTAAAACTAAAATCAAAGCTTTCTTCCTCAAGATAGGCTCTTGGAAAATCTATAGCCTGAGCATCCCCTTTTTTAGCTACTTTATCTATTAAAGGTCCTCCAGGATAACCAAGCCCCAACACTCTGGCAACCTTGTCAAATGCTTCTCCCGCTGCATCATCCCGCGTTCTGCCCATTATCTCGTATTCACAGTAATCCTTCACATATACTAGATGGCTGTGCCCTCCTGATGCCACAAGGCAAATAAAAGGCGGTTCAAGCTGCTTGTGCTGTATAAAATTTGCAAATATATGACCTTCTATGTGATTCACCCCTATAAGAGGTATATCCCTCGCAAAGCTTATGCCCTTTGCACAGGATAATCCAACAAGCAGGGCACCTACAAGGCCGGGTCCATATGTAACAGCGACTGTTCCTATATCGTCAAAAGTAA
>JAQVDB010000025.1 GCA_028698525.1 Clostridia bacterium | reverse complement strand
ATATAAGCAAAACTCCGAAAAACTCATACGCATTGAAGATGAAGTATCAAAACATGAAGAAGTCATATTACGCAGGATAAGATAAATAAAATAAACAACAAGCATACTTTTTAAAATATACAAAGAAGGCTGATTAAATAATATATTTGTGAGGTCAGCATGAATAAATATATTGAAAATAAAGCAAAAAAACTAATAAAAAAACACAATACTAGAAACCCTTTTGAGCTAGCTAAAGCAATGAACATAAATGTGAGATTTTATAACTTCAAAAAACTTAAAGGGTTTTATACATACCATCGGAGAAACAGGTATATTGGTATAAACAGAAACCTTTGCGATATAGAACAACAGCTATGCTGCACACATGAAATAAGTCACGACCAACTGCACAGACATCTCACCTATTATATGAAAGACTACAATATTTTTACCAATGTTAAAACCGAATACGAGGCTAACCTTATGGCTGCACATATACTTGTACCTGACAATTTGTTGGACAAGTATTCGGGACTTAATTTTTCTGTAGAACAAATCGCAGCAATAGAAAAACTATATCCTGACTTAATCAAACTCAAATTTAAAGATTTGAGTATTTTTTAATACCGTTACAGAAATATTTACCTTAACTGGATTATGTCGGATGTTGTCGAATATGTGTTTGTAATCAACGTCCGCTTATAATAAAACTATTATATTAGGAGGTTAATATCAATGAAAAGATTTTTATCTATTTTAATTATTTTATCTCTATTGTTTATATTTATAGGGTGTTCTGATAATCAAGATGATGTATCGGATACGTCAGACAATTCTATAAATACTACAGAAAGCGATTCGAAAGTATCATTCGGTAAGGATAATCTAGATATACTATTTAGTGATCCTGGAAAATACAAAGAATCGAAAATCGAATTTACCGGTCTAGTATTTACTTCACCTGAAAAAGATGAAGACGGAACTTACTTGCAAGTATATGCTGACCCTGAAAATTTAGAAAAGAATATACTTGTAGGAATCGAAGACCCTAACTTCCAAGTAAAGCAGGATGACTATGTGAAAGTAACTGGTGTAGTTAAAGACGTAGCAGAAGGGGAAAATGTTTTTGGGGCAGAACTTATGGCCCCATTAGTTCTTGCTGACAAGATAGAGGTAGTCGATTATATAACAGCAGTATCTCCAACATTGAAAACTATTGATATAAACGAAAGCGTAGATCAACATGGCTTTGAAATTACTCTAGAAAAAATAGAATTAGCAGAAAACGAAACAAGAGTATATATTAAAGCTAAAAACGGTACTAATGAAGATGTGTCCTTGTGGGAACATTCTGCAAAACTGATACAAGACTCAAAACAATATGAATCAGAATACAACTATGAAGCTAATTATCCCGAACTGCAATCCGATTTGTCGCCCGGGATTGAAACGGAAGGGATAATTAGCTTCAAACCGATAGATGAGAATATAAAAAAATCAAAATTCATAATTGAAGGATCTTCAGATAATTACGATATTGAAATAAACCCATTTTCATTTGAATTTGAAATGGATTAAAACAATATTACTGCCAGCCGACTATGGTTGGCAGTATATTTTTCGAAATTTATGCTAACATATATTCTATAGATAAGCAAACGAGGTGATTCAATGGACCGTGTATGCATATACTTAAGAAAATCTAGAGCGGATGAAGAGGCTGAAAAACTGGGTACCGGTGAAACCCTAGCTAAACATAAAAAAACATTATTTGAAGTAGCTAAAAAGCTGGACCTAAACATAATTAAAATTCATGAAGAGATTGTATCCGGCGAGAGTCTTATACATAGACCTGAAATGTTAGAACTGTTAAAAGAAGTTGAACAGGGACTATATGACGGAGTGCTTGTCATGGACATGGATCGTCTGGGCCGTGGAAATATGCAGGAACAAGGACTTATATTAGAAACTTTTAAAAAAGCTAGCACTAAAATAATTACACCCCGCAAAATTTATGATCTTCAAGATGAATTTGATGAAGAATACAGTGAATTTGAAGCCTTCATGGCCAGAAAGGAATTAAAGATAATAAATAGGCGTTTACAGCGCGGTAGAGTCCGTTCTGTGGAAGATGGGAACTATATAGGCACTTTACCTCCTTACGGGTATGAAATTTACTATATCGACCGATACAGAACTTTAAGCCCACATCCAGAACAAGCTCCAATAGTAAGGATGATATTTGATCTATATACTAACCATGGTATGGGTGCCAACAAAATTGCAAACAAACTAAATGAGCTGGGATATAAAACATATACCGGCAAACGATGGTCTAGCTCCTCGGTATTAACAATATTAAAAAATGAAGTATATACCGGCAAGGTACAATGGAGAAAAAAAGAGTATAGAAAATCAGATAAGCCCGGCCAAATTAAAGAAGTTAGAACATTGCCCAGAAATGAATGGATAAGCGTTCAAGGAAAGCATAAGCCACTTATTCCCCAGGAAACCTATAATAAAGCCCAGGAAATATTAAATAAAAGAAGCCATGTGCCCTATAATACAAAGATTTCTAATCCGTTAGCAGGTCTAATTAGATGCGGCAAATGTGGTGCATCCATGGTTTTTAGAACCTATACTCGCAACAGGGATCCACATATTATTTGTTATAATCGCACCCATTGTAGCAACAAGAGTTCTAAATTCAAATATGTAGAAAGAAGGCTTTTAAAAGGACTGGAAGAATGGCTGACTAGCTATAAGGCTGAATGGGATGAGGTTAATACCAAAAGAAACTTCCCGAGCAATAATCTATTGAAGGTATATGAAGCAGCCTTGAATAAGCTAAATAATAAATTAAAACAGCTTGAGAAACAAAAGAATAACCTACATGACCTATTAGAAAGAGGCGTCTATGATATAGACACATATCTTGAACGATCCCAAATACTGGCTAAAAGAATAGATGATACTAATCATAATATTAAAAATGCTGATCAGGATTTGATTTCAGCAAGAGAAAGACTAAACGCAAAAAAGAATATAATTCCACAAGTGGAAAAAGTGTTGGAGCTTTACCCGAAAACCCAAAGCCCGGCCAAGAAAAATAAACTTCTAAAATCAGTGTTGGACTATGCAGTTTATGAAAAAGAAAAGAACCAAAGGAATGATGAGTTTACACTTGTGTTATATCCAAAGCTTCCAAAGTAATCTTTTACAATTGTAGATAAACCATTGGAGGCAATTCATTGCCTTCTTTGTCTATGCCGATAGGATCCTGTAAAGAAACTTCATTCTTTTTTTTCTTTGATGATCTTATAGTCATCAATATTTCATTCTCAATACATCTAGCAGCATATGTTGCTAATCTAGTACCCCGTTTAGGGTTAAATGTTGTAATTGCTTTTATTAGTCCTATAGTGCCAATGGATATCAGGTCATCATTCTCCTTATACGTACAGCTGTATTTTTTCACTATATGTGCTACCAATCTTAAGTTTCTCTCGATAAGTATATTTTTAGCCTGCTGATCCCCGTTTAGATAACGTATTAAATATTCTTTTTCTTCTTCCTTGGACAAAGGTTTAGGAAATGAAGTGCTACCTGATACATAACAAACTAGAAATAAAAATTCCCTTAATATAGAAAAAAGCATATAACCGGGCACACCTCCCTAAAACAGCTCACTTTAAAGTGTATGCAGTTACAAGGAGTTTTGTGCACGTCTCATTTATCTAATTTTTTATTAAATAGATTTTTTCTGCTATTCTCTTAAAAATAGGCGCTGCTACTTTTCCTCCGCCTCCTTTACTTCTATCAAACACTACTACTGCATATTGGGGCTGAACCACAGGAAAATAGCCGATAAACCAAGCTGCATATTGTTCTTGGTTAAACTGAGGTGTTCCCGTCTTGCCTGCAGTTCCTCCAACCAAGTCAGAATCTGCCGAATTACCCGATCCGTTTAATGTTACTTCTCTTAATAAAATTTTTAACATTTGAGCTGTATCTGCTGAAATAATACGTTTATTCATATTATCTCTTTTAATTAAATCGATAATCTCTTCATCTGAAGTTATAATTGATTTGACTATACGTGGTTCAATATCGGTACCGCCTCTTGCAATAATAGATATCATTTTGGCCATTTGCACAGGAGATACTTCTACCTTGCCCTGACCTATGGAAAAATTACCTATACCGGCATTGATATATTCTTTTGCAGAGGGGAGGAGCCCGGGACTTTCTCCGGGAAGCTCTATATCTGTTTGCTTTCCCAATCCAAATTTTTCTGCCATCTCTTTAATTTTTTGTCCCCCCACCTCATTACCTAATTGAATAAAAGCACAATTACAAGAGCGTGCAAATGCTTCCTTAATATCTATCATTCCATGTACATGATGACAAGAATAGTTAATCCCATGCACATCAATATCTCCATCACATAAAAACTTGTTTGAAAAATCCAACTTATCATCTTCTATAGCTGCAGCAGCGACGATAATTTTAAATATTGAACCAGGCGGATATGTTTGTATAGCTTTATTCCAAAGTTGTCCCGAGGTAGCAGCTCCGATTTCATTTTGATCAAAATTCGGTCGGCTGACCATGGCTAATATCTCACCTGTGTTAACATCCATAACTACCACTGCACCAGATTCAATCTTTTCATTATCAGAATACCCGCCATCTACTATCTTCTCTATCTCTGCTTGAATATAGTAGTCTAATGTTAGTTGTACACTTTTATTAATTTTATTATAACTATCGCCTATTATTGAATATCCAAACTGTGGTATTACGTTTTGCTTTCCATCTTTTATCATAGTAAGATATTTTTTATAATTGCTTGAATGCAAATATTTATAATATTTATCTTCTATTCCTGCACGAATTTTAGGATTGTTATCTCTAACATATCCAACAACATGCCTAGCTACAGAATGATCATCATATCGCGGATAGACATCTGCTATCAAGATACCATTATATGCGTTTTCCCTTATTAGCTTTTCCAGCACTAAATCTGTTTTTGTTATGTGATAAACTTCAACGCTATAATTGTCATCTTTCATATGTATTTTATTATCAGTCAACTTATTGATTATAATTTCAGCTTTTGCTGGATCGTCCAAAATATCCTTTATGACTATAAGTTTTTTAACCACCTTTGCATTTGTGATCGGAATAAAATTCCTATCCAATATTCTGCCGCCTTCAACTTCATTCCCGCTTATATCAATTTTTATAATATGTTGTAAAACACTTTTGTTTGACAATTCTTTGTTTTTAAAAATCTGTATAACAGCAATTTTCCCTAATAAGCTGATGAATACTACAGTTAATAAAATGCCTAAAACGATCAACCGTTTTCCTTTATACATGATAATCACCTTAACTGACTATAGATAAAACAGAAGATATAAATAACAGCAACTTGTACAGAAAAATGTTTGTTCTATACAAGTTCAGTCATACATACACTATTTTTAATAAATTCATTATCTATAGAATATTGGTTACTGTATCTTATGGATATAGTATAGCCAGCTATCGGTGGTCATATTCACATACTTTTTCTTATCATAAAAAAAGGTTGTACAGCTTTATTAACTGGAATTTTTACTATTTGTTGAGGATGTGGGGCTGAATCGATAGGATTACCATCCTGATCCGTCATTTCGTCAATAGTTTGCTCAAAAAAATCTGCCCCCGGTCCAAAAATCTCTACTGTATCACCTTTGAAGAATCTATTTCTCTGTTCAACAGTCGCAATACCTTTTTCGTTATCATAATCAATTATCAACCCGACAAATTCATAATCCCTTATATAAGAGCTGCTTGAATAAACTTGTGCATCATCAGCTCTTCCAAAATAAAAGCCTGTTGTAAATTCTCTATGGCTCACCTTCTGTAACTCCTCCATCAACTCCTTTCTTATTGTATATTTCCCACCTGATTCAAAATACTGGTCAATTGCACGTCTATATGCATTTACAACTGTAGCAACATAATAAGCACTCTTCATTCTACCCTCTATTTTGAAAGTATTTACTCCTGAATGGATCAATTCAGGCAAATATTCTATCATACACAGATCTTTAGAGTTGAAAAAATATGTCCCCTCCTCATCTTCCATGATAGGATAATATTCTCTCTGTCTTTTCTCTTCCATGAGATAATATTTCCATCTACAGGGGTGGGCACACTCTCCTAAATTTGAATCTCTTCCAGCAAGATAGTTGCTTATAAGACAACGCCCAGAATACGATATACACATTGCTCCGTGAACAAATACTTCAAGCTCGCATTCTTGGGGGAGTTTTTTTCTTATATAACTTATCTCTTCTAGCGAAAGTTCTCTTGCCATGATTATACGATCTATACCTTGTTCATACCAAAAATGAGCGCTCTTCCAATTTAGAGTATTGGCTTGAGTGCTCAAATGAATTTCCATATCAGGTGCTACTTCCCTTATTGTCGATAATATCCCGGCATCTGATATAATTACCGCATCAACACCTATTTGGTCTAAAAAAATTATATAATCATCTATACCTATAAGATGGCTATTATGCGGGAAAATATTAAGTGTTACATAAATTTTTTTATCCCTTCTATGCACAAAATCTACCGCTTTTTCCAATTCTTCGCGTTCAAAATTTCTTGCCCCTGCTCTCAAACTGTAATTTTTCCCTCCAACATATACAGAATCTGCCCCATATATTATTGCCATCTTAAGTTTTTCAAAGTCCCCAGCCGGTGCTAACAGCTCTGGTTTTTTCATTTTTCAATCTCCCTTCAAATAGCTAATTGAAACTCCATCCCCTAAAGGTATTATTGTTGTTTCTAATAGTTGGTTTGTAGTAATATAATCAATAAATTCCCTCATTTTTTTTACTATAGTTATTTTTCTTCTTTTTACCAGTTTATCATTTGCGATCATTCCCCTAAACAGAACATCATCGCAAATGATCAATCCTTCTACATTTAAATTCTTCAAACACATTTCAACGAACTCTTTATAATGGGATTTAGCCCCATCTATGAATATCAAATCATATTTTCCACCTATATTAGGTAGTATTCTTTGTGCATCTCCCTGATAGATAGTTATGTTATCCTCAAAATTCCCCATGTTAATATTTTCTCTAGCAATCTCTGCCATCCTAGGGTCCCTCTCTATAGTATCTATAATAATATCTTTCCTTGCTGTTGCCTCTGCCATTATTATGGAAGAATACCCTATTGCTGTACCAATCTCTAATATTTTATCCGGTTTTTTGATCATTATTAATAACCTTAAAAGCTGCACTATTTCAGGTTCAATTATTGGAATATGATTAGCTGCAGCATATTCTTCCAGTCTTTTGGCTAGGATGGACCTTTCCGTTACCTTTTCTCTTAAATATTTAGCTGTATAGTTATGTATAACTCTATTCACTAAACCACCTTCCTGTTTCAAAAAAATAATACGCAAGTATGCGTATTATTTCCATTGTTCTCTATATTTTTTCACTTTTTTAGAATGTTCTTCATATGTTTTGCTAAAATCCTGTTCACCTGTTTCAGGATTTTTTAATACAAAGTACATATATTCCTGTTCTAAATATTGTTCATCGGGGAAAAACGCAGCATCTATTGCATCTAAACCAGGATTTGATATGGGTCCTATCGGCAATCCCTTATTTTTATACGTATTATATGGAGAATCTTTTTGCTGATCCTCATTGGTAATTATCAAGCTGTTTACCTCCCTATCCAATATATACTGGATAGTTGCACAAGACTGCAGGGCCTGATCTTTTTTCAATCTATTATGGAAAACAGCTGATACTTTTGCAAACTCTTCCTGCTTTGATTCCTTTTCAATTATAGAAGCGAGTGTTATGATATCATCCAAGCTTTTTATATAACCATCCTTTTTATATTGACTTAACTTCTCTGCATATTTCTGCTTTAATTGTCCATCATCAAAAAGTTTGCTCTCAAAGTTATCCAACATCTTGTATACAATTATATCAGGATCAGAATCAGCATAAAACTCATATGTGTCAGGGAACAAATAACCTTCCAAAAAGTTTGGTCTATCGTAGGGAACATTATCTTTTATAAATAAATATTCATTAAAGCTTCCTTGTTCTATAACTCTATTAAACGCTTTATCATCTTCTATTACCCCTTTTTGTTCCAATACAGAGGCTACCTCATTTATATTCATTCCTTCTTTTATTGTTACTTTTAAAGTTTTAATCTTTGCATTACCAGTAACAAGTTCATCCATTACCTCTTGCATTGTCATACCAGTGTTCAGTTTATATTTGCCAGCTTTCATATTTGCACCATTATTAGAAAAGTCCACATAAAGTTTAAAGATGCTGCTGTTTTTTATCAGACCTTTTTTTTCTAATAGCTGAGCAATGGATGAAGTAGAGGCACCTTTTGGTATATTAATTTCAATATCATTTTTGTTCATAGGATCCACCGGACTCATCAGCTTATTATAAGAGGTAATTGCAACACCTATTATCAATCCTACTACGATACATATGCTCACCAGATAAATTGATAATGTACGCAATGCTTTTATTATTGAACTATTCTTTTTATTTTGCAGTTCAGTATCATTTATAAGTTGCATCCCTTGTCCTCCAAAAATTCTTTATTATATTATATAATTCATTTTTTGTTTTTACAACCTTTCTTTATTTAGACTTTCTATTGGCCAGTTTCAACCTTTGTTCTCTATTGAGAAGTTTCTTCCTAATTCTAATATTTTCTGGAGTAATTTCTACCAACTCATCATTATTGATAAATTCAAGGGCCTGTTCTAAAGTCAAATCAATTGGAGGTACTAACTTGAGTGCTTCATCTGAACCGGCAGCTCTCATATTGGACACATGTTTTTTCTTGCATACATTAACATCTATATCCCCCGACCTGGCATTCTCACCTACTACCATCCCCTGATAAACCTTTGTGCCAGGTGCTATAAACAATAAACCCCTTTCTTGGGCATTGTAGAGTCCATAAGTAGTAGCCTCTCCTGCCTCAAAAGAAACAAGGGACCCTCTCTGTCTTTGGGCAATATCTCCCTTAAATTGTTCATATCTATCAAATACATGATTTAATATCCCATTCCCCTTAGTATCTGTTAAAAATTCAGACCTAAAGCCTATTAAGCCTCTAGATGGAATTTCAAACTCTAATCTGACCCTTCCTTCATTCATTTTATGCATATTTTTCATTTCGCCTTTTCTTATGCCTATTTTCTCTATAATTGTTCCAACAAATTCTTCGGGTATCTCAATATAGAGAAGTTCTATGGGCTCACATTTTTTGCCATTTATCATCTTGTATATTACTTCGGGTTTTGATACTTGGAATTCATATCCTTCACGCCTCATAGTTTCTATCAGAATAGATAGATGTAATTCGCCCCTTCCAGAGACTTTGAATGCATCTGGTGAGTCTGTATCTTCCACTCTCATGCTAATATTGGTCTGTACCTCTTTATACAATCTCCTTCTCAAATGTCGTGAAGTCACATATTCCCCTTCGGTACCTGCAAAAGGGCTGGTATTTGCGCTAAACATCATGGATATAGTAGGTTCATCAATATCTACAAAGGGTATAGGATCCGGATGATCCTTAGCACATATAGTTTCACCTATATTGATATCCTCGATGCCCGATATAGCAATAATATCACCAAGTTTTGCTTGTTCTATTTCAACCCTACTCATCCCTTGATATTCAAAAATTTTAGCTATCCTCATAGGTTTTATGCTACCATCTTTTTTACACACATCAACTTCTTCCCGATAGTGAATAGCACCTTGTTCTACTCTGCCAAGGGCTACCCTTCCTAGATACTCGTCATATTCCACCGAACTTACTAAAAATTTAAATGGTCTATCTAAATATCCCTGGTTAAAAGGAACTTCATTTATTATCAAATCAAAAAGAGGTGATAGATCATTTGATTTTTGATTAATATCTGTTTTTGCTATTCCGTTCTTGGCAGAAACATAGCAAATAGGGAAATCAATTAAATCATCATTTACCCCCATATCAATAAAGAGTTCGATTATCTCATCAACTACCTCTTGGGTTCTTTGGTCAGGTCTATCTATTTTGTTTACAACCACTATAGGCTTAAGATTCATCTGCAATGCCTTTCTCAAAACAAATCTAGTCTGTGGCATAGGACCTTCAAATGCATCAACTAGTAAGAGAACACCATTGACCATCTTTAAAACCCTTTCAACTTCCCCTCCGAAATCAGCATGTCCAGGGGTATCTATTATATTAATTTTTTTATCCTTATATTTTACCGATGCATTTTTTGAAAGGATAGTTATACCTCTTTCCCTTTCAAGGTCATTCGAATCCATTACTCTTTCCGCAACTTTTTCGTTTTTGCGGAATATTCCACTTTGCTTTAGCATTGCATCTATCAATGTAGTTTTTCCATGATCCACATGTGCGATTATAGCAACATTTCGTATATCTTCTCTTTTATACACTTTAAATTCTCCCTTTCAACTAGCTTAAAAAAAGATAGTCATTGACTATCTTTTTTACTCATCCTGCTTTAAAAAATCAAAGTCTATATCAACTGCATCGCCAATAATTTTATAAATATCAGATAACATTTTGCCAAAAACATATTGTGCTTGCAAAAACTCACTTATATCTCGGTTATAAGTGACTACTTCCTGGAGTTTTTGTAACTTTTCAGTTTTTTGTTTGTCTGGCTGTTTGCCTGACTGAATTTCTAATTGTACCTCAAATTGACTCTTTAAAAAATCATCAAGCATTTTTTTGGTAGTTTTATCTTTATCGATCTTTTCCTTTAAATCCTTGAGCTTTCTGTATTCAGTACTCTGGGATAAAGCCCTTGCCAGTTCATTAGCTTTGTCATATACATTCATAAATAACCCTCCAATTTAAAATAATTTACAATTTGATTAGCAGCGGAACAACAACAGGCACAATAAAGGATAAAAGCGCTCCAGTGACAAATGAGAGCACTGCAGCTTCAGCACCAGCATTTCTAGTTATTATCGGCAGCGTTGTATCCATCGCTGTAGCACCTGCAGGTGCTATGGATTCGATCTTACCCACTTTCCTGCATATTATTGGGATAATCAGTATAGCTATTACTTCTCTGAATATATTAGCAAGAAAAGCAACTGTGCTCAATCTCTCACTATAAATATCGGAGATTATTATGCTGGACAATGTGTACCACCCAAAACCTGCTCCTACAGCTCCTGACTCATTAAAAGGCATTTTTACAAATATACCAGCTAATCCTGCACCGACTATGCTTCCTATTGCTATAGCCAAAGGTAAAAGTATTATTCTCCATCCCACATCCCTTATTTTAACAAAAACTTGTTTACTTTTGCCAATATCGATCCCTACAAAAAAGAGTAAAATATATAACCCAATATTCACTATTTGATCCAAATAAGAGATATATTCAAAATCCGAAAAAATCCTACCTGTCAAGACTCCTAAAATCAGAAATACTGTTATCTTCAATGTCACTGGTATCTCCCCATTTATTATAAAAAAAATTCTTTGCAACAATTCTTGTCAAAAACAGGCTACCAAGGATGGAACCACATGCCAGCACAAATGCTTTAAAACCGATTGAATCCCAACTGTTAATAATAGTAGCATCCAAACCTATTTTTAATCCCATAATAAACAAAATAAATAGTAAACATATAAACTGAGCTTTCGAAATACCCTCGCCCATATTATTCGGAATAATATCTAAATATCCTATTATCCAGCCTATAGCAATGAATACGAGATAATAAATCATTTTAAACACCTGTATTTTTCAAATTAATTGCATAGATGACTCCTATTGAATTAAGAAACAATATAGTTTATCTATGGATTATCAAGTTAATAAAATTCAAATTTTTAATAAGACCAATTATAACATTTTTTCGCCCTTTTAAAAAGATCAAATTTCCATTATTATAGGTAATATCATGGGGTTTCTCTTGGTCTTTTCATACAAAAATTCTCTTAATGCGCTCTTCATATATGATTTTAATGTAGCCCATTCAGTTATCTGCTTTTCTTCACACTTTGCAAGTGCTTCCTTTACTTTTTCTCTTGCTTCTTCCATAAGATCCTCAGATTCTCTTACATACACAAAGCCTCTAGAAATAATATCAGGTCCGGCAATAATTTTTCCTTCTTCTTTGGTAATGGTAACTACTACTGCAAGAATTCCATCTTGAGATAAATGCTTTCTATCCCTCAAAACGATGTTTCCTACATCCCCGACTCCCAGACCGTCTACCAATACATCTCCCGATGATACCCTGCCGGCAATTTTTGCTCCTTTTTTATTGATCTCTAAAACATCACCTATGCTGGGAATAAATATATTTTCCTTAGGCATGCCTAACTCTTGTGCAAGATTTGCATGTTGTTTCAAATGTCTATATTCACCGTGTACCGGCATAAAATATTTTGGTTTAACCAACGCATGCATCAACTTCAACTCTTCCTGGCATGCATGTCCTGATACGTGAACATCTGCTAGAGTTTCATATATTACATCTGCTCCTTTTTGAAATAGCTGGTCTATAACTCTGGATACTAATTTTTCGTTACCGGGAATAGGGGTTGAAGAGATGATAACCATATCCCCTGGAACTATTTCTACCTTCCTATGGTTTGATGTAGCCATTCTCGTCAATGCAGACATGGGTTCACCCTGGCTACCTGTGGTAATTATGGTCACCTTGTCATCGGGATATTTATTGATATCATCAATATTAACAAGCATATTATCCGGTATATCAAGATAACCTAGCTCACGAGCAACACTCATCACGTTCTCCATGCTCCTTCCAGACACAGAAACAACCCTTCCATACGCCAATGAAGCATTAATTATCTGTTGTATTCTATGAACATTTGAAGCAAAAGTAGCTACAAGTATTCTTTGTTTTGCCATTTTGAAAATTTCAGTAAAACTATCACCAACACTTCTTTCAGACATAGAATAGCCTTTTCTCTCAACGTTTGTACTATCAGCCATCATCAATAGTACGCCTTTTTCACCTAAACTAGCAAATCTATGCAAGTCCATTACTTGGTCGTCTATAGGAGTATAATCTACTTTGAAATCCGAAGTATGAACTATAGTTCCTATCGGTGTATGGATTGCAAGAGCAACAGTGTCAGGTATACTATGGCTGGTTTTTAAGAACTCTATTTCAAATAACCCTATTTTCATTTTATCCCGTGGTTTAATACATATCTTTTTGACGCTATCATTCATACCATGTTCTTTTAACTTGTTTTCTACCAACCCAAGAGTAAGTCTAGTCCCATATATTGGCACATTTATCTGTTTCAATACGTACGGCAAGGCCCCTATATGATCTTCATGTCCATGAGTAAGCAGTATGGCCTTTACCTTTTCTTTATTCTTTACAAGATAGGTCACATCCGGAATCACTATGTCAACGCCTAACATTTCATCTTCTGGAAAACACAATCCACTATCTATTACAATTATTTGATCCTTATATTCGATGACGGTCATATTCTTTCCTATTTCATATAGACCGCCTAAGGAAATTATCTTTAAATTTTGATTCTTCTTTGTTGCCACTATTAGCATCTCTCCTTGTATTTATATTTTTAAAATCCGTTCCTATACTAAAACAACAATAAAAATCCTGCATTGTTTTGATGCAGGAACCAGCCCTACCTACAATCACTGCAGTAACCGAAAAACTTAACCTTGTGATTTATTATTTTAAAGTTGTTATTTTTATCAATCTTATCTTCCAACTCATCTAATAAATCATCCTCAACTTCTATTACTTTACCGCATTTTAGGCATATTAGATGATGATGGTGATGGTCTTCCTCTTTATGATTCAGCTCATATCTACTGCATTTATCGTCAAAATTATGTTTGTATATTATATCCATGTCTTCTAGTATCTGTAACGTCCTATATACTGTAGCTAGGCCTATCTCTGGATACCTAGTCCTGACCAATTCATATATCTCTTCAGTATTCAAATGCTTACCTTCGTTTTCTATAAAAGTATCTATTATTGCACGTCTTTGCGTAGTAAGCTTATAACCACTAGACTGCAATTTCTCTTTTAAATCTTCTATATCAACATACATGATATCACCTGATAAACTTTTTTGGATTCAAAAAAAAACTGATCATTCCTCATAATATAATTGCTCAAATGCGCTAAAAACTGCTTTTATTTCCCGCTCATCATCCAATCCAACATAAACGTCTTGGCCTTGATTATCTTTTTCTATCCTCAATATTACCACTTCATCTTCCTCTACACCTTCCATTTCCTCCATAGGAGAAAGTATAACATATTGATTATCATTATATTCCAGTGTAGCTAGATGTTCGAACCTTACTTCTTCATCATCCTCAGTCAATAAAATAACTTCATTTTTTTCATTCTCCAAACTTTACTCATCTCCTTTTAATTTCTACTATCCAGGTAGGATTGTAGTATATATACCGCTGCTATTTTATCGATAATATTTTTTCTCTTTTTTCTGGTCACATCTGCTGCAATCAACATCTTCTCTGCAGCAACCGTTGTCAGCCTTTCATCCCAAAAAATATAGTCCAAATTAAGCTCTTTTTTTAATTTTTTAATATAAGATATTACTTTCTCGCTTTGTGGCCCAAGACTTCCATTCATATTCTTGGGTAGGCCGACTACAACTTTGGTAGCCTTATAATTCTCAGCTATTTTTTTTAACTCATCAATATCTTTACATTTTCCATCCCTTATAACAGTAGTAATTCCTTGCGCCGTTATACCAAGCTCATCGCTGACCGCCACTCCAATTTTTTTGTCACCAACATCAAGACCCATTATTCTCAAAATAATATTCTCCCTTAAATAATCTTTATACAGAATTCTGGACAGAATGCACCACAATATCCACAGAGCAGACACTTATCTTCATCTATCTCTGCCTTACCATTGTTGATTGCTATTGCATTCTGACTACATCCCTTTAAACAGCTTCCACAACCCTGGCACCAAAAATCTACCAGCACTTTCCTTTTCTTGGACGAAATCCTATCCATTATTTCAGGATCAGGTATTTTATCTTCGAACATTGCAATATTTGCTATCACTTCTTCCCTGCTCTGCATTCCCAACGCTATCGAATCTAAAAAATCCAAATTTATGACATATCTTAAACATTCCTGGTATTTCCTGATTAAATTTCCCCCTCCTAAAGGTTTCATACCATATATACCCTTTCCGTTGATCTTTGCCTGCTTTATCTGCTCTTCCATTTCTTTTGCCGTTCCGTCCTGTATTCCCAATCCGTCTATATTTATCAAAGGATGTATCACATCTATTGCATCCATCTTTTTAGCTGCTCTGACAGCAGCTACAGTATGAGTTGATATCCCAACGGCCCTTACCTTACCCAGCTCTTTCTGTCTTAAAAAATACTCAATCGCCGGATAATGCCCTTTTAATGTCAATTCACTTTCCTGTTCATGGATCATAAAAATATCAACATAATCCCGTCCAATACCTTTAAGACAAAGATCGAGACTTTTCTCTGCTGTTTTTTTGTCATATGCGTATGATTTTGAACAAATTATCAGATCTTTTTTATATTTTAGCACTCCTTTTATATAATCGTAATTATCATACAGTTCAGCAGTATCGATAAAATTTACCCCTCTATCTACTGCTTCTAAAATTACATCTATTCCATCCTTCAAAGAAAGGTTTGCTTGTAAAGGAGAAATTGTCAAGGATCCAAAACATAGTCTAGAAACCTTAATACCAGTATCTCCTAAAACCCTATATTCCATTTGTTGAGTTCCCCCTGCTAAAATTCACGTCGTTATCAATATATCCAGCTATAATATACAATATACTCATTACCAAATAAATCATACTAGTTGCAGCAAAAACTATCCCCGAGTCATTAACTACCAAACCTATTATAGCACCGATAATATTGGCGTACCAAAACATAGTCATAGTATCATAATCATCCATAACCTTTTTTAAAAGACCCACTGGTCTATAAAACAACAAACCTAATGATAAAATAAAAGAGATGAGCACTCTGCTCCAAATAGTATACTTCATTAATTTAAAATTCATGTTAATCTTTCTTACGGCAGTATCGAATATCAATTTTACTCCATATTGACGAACACCAATAAAAACATTTGCTATATGACTATTTCTTTCAGTAAAATAAATATCCCAGATAGTAAATATGGCTATTGAAATAATACAAAATATCGGAATTATGATATTGTTTTTCAAATCAAGATTTATATCAAATATACTAAATATTAGAAACAATGCTGATATTCCTACAGATATACTCAATCCCAAGTTTGCACCCAGTTCCGATGAAATACTTAATACAAAAGTGAAAACAGGGATTGCACAGGCTAAAAATTTGTTAATATATTTATTTTGAATTCCTAAACCAGCAAATAACATACCCGAACCTAAAAACAATCCTCCATATTCATTTCCTATACCATAATATCTAGCGCCAATAATAGGATCGTAGCCCATTATTGAATTCTTATTTAAAAAACCACCTGTCAATATGTCAATAGCAATTATAGCATATATCATTCCAGACAGGACAAATAATTTATCGTCATTTCTCTTTAATAAAATACCAATAAAAAAAACAACTATTATTGAACCTAAAACTGTGAATATGATCTTAAAAGATTGAGAACTTGTTTGTAAAATTGGTTCTATCAAAAGCACTAAAGGAACTGACATACTGATCAAAATCAAGTGCTTGGCTATTTTGAATGCTTTTATAGAAAACCTTTTGTTAAAAACAACCATAAACAAAAACATCGCTATCAAAATTATCTGATATAAAGCATAACCCTTTAATATATGCGTCCTAATTTTTGCCGTTGCCACAGTCTTATTGTTCAAATTATTTATATGCTGAATATTTTCTTCCAGCTCAATATTATATATATTATCTCCCGTCATTCCATGGTTGTCTATATCGAACTCTTTCAATATACTAGGGGCAATATCTATATTTGCAACAATGCCTTTTCTTCTAGTGGTGTTAGATGTTATAACACCTGGCTTTATATCTCTTTTATAAATAATTAAAGGTGTCAACTTATCACCTTTAATATTATTGTCTAAAGAATAAAAGGGCGTTGTAATAATTAAAGTAGTATTATGTGAATCAAAAAAAGCAATCAATCTTTTTATAAATAACCCTATATCATTTAATATTTGTACCTTATGACTTTCATACATCTCGGCATTTAAAAAATACTTATATCTTTCCAGCCTAGATATATCCCCGGTTTCAATTACCCAAAAATCATACTTTTCATAATTTTTTCTGACAAAGGCTTCTACAGAATTATAGTCTGTTTTTATCCCATAAGGATAGCAAATATCTTTAGTTATAATTTCATTTCCAATAAGTCCTCCGTCTATAATTCCTTGATCATCCATTGCAATAAGAGCTGCAGGGTTTATAAAAAGTTCATCGGTATAGCAGTTGCCAATCAATGCCACTTTTTTTGCGTTTTGTCTTATCAAATTTCCCAACTTACCGGGTACTGCGTAAAAACTATTCGTCTCATTTAGTGCCTTTATCCTATTTATCTCTAAATTTACAATGTTATCTTTATTTGCTTTTATACCCGTTCTTCTGTAAAATATATCGCCTATCTCTCCTACAGCTTTGATAGCATTGCAATTACTTCTCTGTGCATTCGCTCTAGCTCCACTTCCAATGGACGCATAACCTTTGTATGTAGTAGCCTTTCCCGCCCCATTTACATTCATGAGCCCTATAGAACTTTTCGCCATTAAACTATTAAAATGAATATTATCTTGCAGCTCTTTAAAACTTACTTTATTTACCACAATCAAGACAACTTTATGATCTCCAAAATCTTCAGCCATACAAAGGTTTGCATTACGCAAAAAAAAAGTCATCAAAAAGATGGAAATTAAAATTATCTTTTTGCTAAGTGACATACTAACCTTCCTTTATTTGTTATTTTCTATATAGTATGTCACTATTTCCTCTAATAATTCATCTCTTTCCAATTTTCTTATCAAGGTCCTCGCATTATTATAACTGGTAATATACGTTGGATCACCGGAAATAATATACCCTACAATCTGATTTACAGGATTATATCCCTTTTCATTTAGAGAATTATAAACTGAAAGTAGTATTGTTTTTGCTTTGTTTTCCTTTTCCTTATTTATGCTAAACTTCATGGTATTTTGAATATCGTCCATATTTGATATCCCCCCCCAGAAATTGTTTACAACTTAATAATAAGGCATATATGCTAATTATGCAATCTAATTTTGATTTCATGTAATATTTTAAGTTCACATATACATTTGGGTTGATTACTTATCAGCACTATAATTCTTGTTTTATTATAGATTCTATTTGGGAGATAGCGTCATCTATCTTTTCCGGCTTTTTACCTCCAGCCTGAGCCATATCTGGTCTGCCACCGCCCCCACCACCTGTTATGTTAGCAAGTTTTTTTATTATGTTTGAACAATTTATTCCTTGATTTACTGCAGATTTATCAGCCATTGCTACCCAGCTGACCCGTTCCCCATTTTGTGCAGCTAATACTACCAAACAGTTTTCCATCTTTGAACGTATATTATCTGCAAAATTTCTCATTGAATTTATATCCATACTGCCTACTTTTCGGGCGACTACCTTTATGCCTTTTATTTGATTTGCACTATTTATCAATTCATCGCTCCGGTCTCTTACGAATTTCCCTTTTAACTTTTCCACCTCTTTTTCCAGATTTTTTGTTGTTTCAATAAGTGCATCGATACGTTTCTCAACATCATTGACATTGACTTTTAATTTATCTGATATTCTGACCAATGTTTTTTCTCTTGATTTCATATAATCCAGTGCATATTTCCCCGTAACAGCTTCTATCCTTCTGATTCCGGAGGCTACACCTGTTTCAGATATTATTTTAAACAAACCTGCTTGACTAGTATTAGAAAGATGTGTACCGCCACACAACTCAATACTATAATCTTCAATATTTACAACTCTGACTTTATCGCCATATTTTTGATCAAATAATGCAATTGCACCCATTTTGACAGCATCATCATATGACATTTGTAGAGTATTTACTTTTAAACTCCCAAATATAGCGTCATTTACTATTGCTTCTACACTATCAATCTGCTCTTTGTTCAAAGGTTCAAAATGTGTAAAGTCAAATCGTAGTTTCTCTGGTGAAACTAGAGAACCGGACTGTTCAACATGAGCCCCAAGCACATCCCTTAATGCCCTGTGTAATAAATGTGTAGATGTGTGATTTCTTGCCGTATTTAACCTATTGTCAAAGTCAATGGAAGCAACTACTTTTTGATCCACATGTATATGCCCACTCTTTATCCTTCCATAATGGACTATAATATTTTCATCTACCCTTTTAACGTCTTTAATATTGACTATATTGCCATTGCATTCCAATATTCCTATATCAGCTAATTGTCCTCCGGCTTCTGGATAAAAAGGAGTTTTATCTAGTATTAAACCTACATCTTCATCTATATCGGCAGATTTAACCAACCCATCCTTCTTTATTATATACAAAATTTGTGATTCAATTTTATCATGTTCGTATCCTACAAACTTCGACTTTACAGTTTTATCTATTTTTGTAAATATTCTCTCCTCTTTATTTATATACTCTGTTTTTTCCCTAGCAGCCCTTGCCATCCGTTTCTGATTAGCCATCATAGATTCAAAAGCTTTTTCATCTACCTGCATATTATTTTCTTGCAGAATTTCTTTTGTAAGATCTAGAGGAAAACCATATGTATCATATAACTTAAATGCTTGCTCCCCTGGCAATATGTCGGCTGATTTTTGTTCCAGCTCTTTTATAAAACTATTTAATATATGTATACCCTGGTCAATGGTAGTCTGAAATCTTTCTTCTTCCTGCCTTATTACCTTCTCTATAAAATTCTTCCTCTGGTCCAACTCAGGGTATGCATCACTATAATCATGGATTATCACATCTGATAATTGACTTAAAAACAGCTCGTCTATTCCTAACAACTTTCCATGTCTTGCCGCTCTTCTGATAATTCTTCTTAGAACATAACCCCTACCTTCATTTGACGGCAGTATGCCATCAGAAATCATAAAAACCGCACCTCTGATGTGATCAGCTACCACTCTTATAGACTTATCCGTATGCTCATTATGTCCATACTCGTGTCCGGTTATCTTACATACCCTATTAATTATATCCCTGGTGGAATCGATATCAAAAATTGAATCCACATCTTGAAGTATAACCGCCATTCTTTCTAGCCCCATACCCGTATCTATGTTAGGATTTTTTAATTTATTATAATTACCATTTTCATCTTTATCAAATTGGGTAAACACTAAATTCCAAAATTCTACAAAACGGTCACAATCACAACCTACTGTACAATCGGGCTTACCACAACCATATTTTTCTCCCCGATCAAAATGTAGTTCAGAACACGGCCCACATGGACCTTGTCCAATCTCCCAAAAATTATCCTCTTTTCCCAATCTAACTATCCTTTTCTTCGGAATGCCTATCTTATTATGCCAAATATCAAAGGCTTCATCATCATTCTGATAAATACTTATCCATATCCTATCTTCAGGCATTTCCAGCCATTCAGTAACAAATTCCCATGCCCATGTTATAGCTTCCTCTTTAAAGTAATCTCCAAATGAAAAATTCCCCAACATTTCGAAAAATGTAGCATGACGTGCTGTAATACCTACCCGCTCAATATCGGGTGTTCTAACACACTTTTGACATGTAGCTATTCTTTTACTAGGTGGCTTTTTTTGTCCGGTGAAATATGGTTTCAAAGGAGCCATACCAGCATTCACCAATAATAAACTTTTATCATTTTCAGGTATCAAAGAAAAACTGGGTAAAATCAAATGATCCTTTTGCTTGAAAAAATCTAAAAATGCTTTTCTTATTTCATTTACACTTAACCTCTTCATCTATGTATCCTCCCAATATCTGATGCATCATAAAAAACAAAAAGACTCGGCCCTGCCGGGGCTTAAGTCTTTTTACAGCTTTTTGTTATTTTTATTATTACTAAAACCCTTTAAAAAAACACAAGCGGGCAATACTGCTCAATAAACGATTCGATATATAATTATAATAGGATTATAATAAACAATGCATTATTTGTCAATTAAAATCATACTAACGCCTTATACAAATGATTGAATATCACCCTTAATGTAGCTACAATAGGAACGGCAATAAGCATACCTAATATTCCAAAAAATTTTCCTGCTATAAGCAATGAGATAATAACTACAATAGGATGTAGCTCCATGCTATCCCCGATTATTTTAGGAGTTATTATTCCGCTTTCTACCTGCTGGATAATTATAAAAACTATGATTACTGAAAAAATTTTAGAAGGAGACTCTAACGCTGCTAAAAGTATAGCGGGAATCGCACCTATCACTGGACCAAAATAAGGGATAACATCAAACATACCTGCGAGTGTACCTAAAAGTAGTGCATACCTTATATTAAGTAGGTACAATCCAACAGTACTCATCAATGCAATAATCAACGCAATGATGAATTGCCCTCTTACGAATTTAGCCAAAACAATATTGATATCCTTTAGTATCCCTATTATAGTTTTTTTATATTTCAAAGGCAATATTTCCACTGTTTTATTTTTAAAATAATTCATATCCTTCAAAAAGTAAAATGATAAAACCGGTATTATTATTATATCCAACATCTGAGAAAAAAGGTTTAAAATAGTTTTATTGAAACTTTTAAAATACCTAAATATAATATTGCCAATCATCTGGATATTAGTGTTTATTACATCTTTTAGCATCATCGGCATATGAGAGCTATCAAGATAATTTTGGAAATTATCAACAACTCTTTTATATCTTTCTATGTATTCCGGAACAACAACAAAAAGTTCAGATAAGTCCTCATAGAATTTAGGAACTATAAATATTACCATCAATACTAAAATTATAATAAATGCTGAAAATAAAATAATTACAGAAATAGTTCTGCTTTTCACATACTTATCAATAAAGCACACCAAAGGATTTAGTATATAAGATATAATACCTGCAATAAAAACAGGTAAAAATATAAATTTAAGATACTTGCCAACTATATATATAGTAAATGCGAGTATAAAATAAAGTAAAACACGTAAAATAGTTTTTTTGGCATTTTCGTCCATAAGCATGCTTACACCACTTATTGAATATATATCCATAAATATATTCTCAAATTTAGCGCACCACCTATAAATGAAGTAGACATTTTTTGTCTACTTCATCATACCGCCTATAAAATCTCCGGTCTTTTCTATAATTTTTTTGCCATTTCCCATTATATCTTCCTTAGAACTTTCATTCATTCTGCTATATACAACAACTCCCATAATAGCTCCTAAAATACCTCCCGCTATCATACCTGTTGTGAATTTTCCTTTCATTAAGTTCACTTCCTTTCGCTGGTATTTAACAACCTTTTAATTCCTCCTGTTTGACTGGTTAAATCATTTTTATCTGATACTATGATGACATCTTCTCCGAACATGATCTGACAATCTACAGATAATGTGGACATACCATTATATATATCATCAAAAAAATTCGAAGAAATTTTATATGCCTCAACATTATAATCTTGTTCATTGATCAGTACATCATGAACAATTCCTAGTTCTTCACCTTTATCTGTTATTACTTTTAATCCTAACACTTTATTATTTGTAAATACAGATTTATCCATATCGATAATTAAATTATCTATGCTTTTTATGAGTATTATATTATTTCCTATTGAAATAATGTCTTCCCCATCTATAAAAAATGTTTTTTTAAACATATCCCTATTTTCTATAAACAATCCGCTGATTTTAGTCTCACCTACTAAAAACACCACATCTTTTACAATTCCGACAACCTTTCCTGTTTGTCTGCATATAACAGAAGAACCTATTAAATCACTGCCTTTAATATTATTCCTTCCTTTCATTTATTTTATTACGAATTTATACAAATATAATAACAAAACCTGTTTGCAAAGAATATATTCTAATTTATTTTTTCTCAAAAAAAAAGAATAATTCATAGAATATATTCTTCTTTTTACCATTCAATGCTTTCTCCAAAAACAAGCTGTTCTATTTCGTGTTTTTTATTTCTCATCATAAGATCAACGCCAGACTTTTCAGGTTTTTTGGAACGAAATAATACATTGTAAATCTCTTGTGTAATTGGCATTTCAACACAGTACATCTTTGAAAGTTTGTAGGCTGCTTCTGTAGTCTTTACTCCTTCCACCACCATCCCAATTTCCTCAATCATCTGTTTTAAACTCTTTCCTTGTGCTATTTTAATTCCAGCCCTTCTATTTCTGCTGTGCATGCTGTTACATGTAACGATCAGGTCTCCAATACCAGATAAACCGGAAAAGGTTCTGGTGTGAGCACCCATTAAACTACCTAGTCTAGCAATTTCAGCGATACCCCTGGTTATCAATGCAGCTCTCGTGTTGTCACCATATCCTAGACCGTCACACATACCTGCACCTATCGCTACTATATTCTTCAAAGAACCGCCTAATTCAACACCTACAATATCAGGGTTGGTATAAACTCTGAAATTTGAACACATAAAAATATCTTGTATGCATTCAGCGATAGCTTTATCTGCTGACGAGACTACCACAGCAGTTGGGATATCTTTGGCAACCTCTTCTGCATGACTAGGTCCAGATATTATAGCTAATTTAGAGTTTGGTATTTCTTGATTAATAACTTCTGACATTCTCATTAATGTGTCAGTTTCTATACCCTTCGCCAGGTTTACAATTATTTTATCCTGAGTCACATACTTTTTAATCTGTTTGCAGATAGATCTTATTACATGGGAAGGAACAGCTAAAACTATTATTTCACTATCCAAAGTACTACTATCAAGCCGATTTGAAACTATTATATTTTTAGGTAAAACAACACCAGGCAAATATCTATGATTTTCATGATTCAGTTTAATATATTCATATACTTCAGTCTCATATACCCATAATTTAATATCATAACCCTTTTTCGCCAACATCAACGAAACTGCAGTTCCCCAGCTTCCTGCACCAACTACAGTTATAGTATTAACCATTTTATCTCCCTCTCATAATCAATATATTTTTTTTTCGCCAATTTTTGGTTCAGTACCTGATATCAACCTATTTATATTTGATCTATGTTTTATAATAATCATAAGTCCTACGATAAAAGCAAATATTATTGACAGATTATCCTTTTTAAGCAGCAAAGCAATAACCGGGTAAGACGCAGCTGAAACAATAGAACCTAATGAAACATATTTAGTGATCAGCATTATTAAAAGCCCTATACATACCACTATCAATGTTATAAATGGATCTATTATAATAAGACAGCCTAAAGAAGTTGCTACACCTTTTCCACCTCTAAATCCGAAAAAAACAGGCCAATTATGACCGATAATAGAAAAAGTACTGCATATTATAGCGCCTAGAGGTCCTGCAAACATACCTCCTATATACGCAGCAATCATACCTTTAACAATATCAGCACAAAGAGTTATAAAACCAGGTAAAAAACCCATCACCCTAGTAACGTTGGTTGCTCCTGCGTTTCCACTTCCATATTGTCGTATATCTACTTTTTTAAACATCTTGCCTACTATATATGCGTTGGATATGCTCCCCACCAGATAGCCAACAATCGATAAAAAAATAAAATTCATTTTACCCCACCTTATCATCTATCTTTTTTCTTTTCTCTGATCAGAATTCTAATGGGAGTACCTTCAAACCCGAAGCTATTTCTTATCTGATTTTCGATATACCGCATATATGAAAAATGCATAAGATCTTTACTGTTTACAAATAACGCAAAAGTAGGAGGTCTAATTGATACTTGCGTCGAATAGAAAATTTTTAACTTTTTACCTTTATCAGAAGGAGGTTCTGCTAAAGCAACTGCTTCGCTAATTATTTCATTTAACACCCCAGTAGAAACTCTTAGGCTGTTCTGTTTAAAAACAAAATCGACATTTTCTAAAATCCTACCTGTCCTTTTTCCTGTTTTGGCTGATATAAATAGCACAGGGGCATAATAAACAAAAGATAACGTATTATATACTCTCTCTTTATAATTATAAACTGTTTTGTCATCTTTTTCTATCAAATCCCATTTGTTTATTATTATTATTATAGCTTTGCCTTGTTCGTGTGCATAACCAATTATTTTGGCATCTTGCTCTGTTGGGCCCTCAACAGCATCTATAACCAATAAAACTACATCTGCTCTTCTTATAGATCTAAAAGATCTTACCACACTATACCTTTCTAAATCTTCTAAAACTCTGCTTTTTCTTCTGATCCCAGCTGTATCTATAAATATATATTTTCTATCATCTGTTTCAAATCTTGTATCAATAGCATCCCTTGTAGTTCCCGGCATATCAGTTACAATCAGTCTTTCTTCACCTAATATATGGTTTATCAAAGATGATTTTCCTGCATTGGGTTTGCCAACAACAGCAATTTTTATGCAATCCTGATCTATGCTACTATCTAATTCTCTTGGTATGTCCTTTATAATCTCATCTAACAGATCTCCTATACCTAACCCATGGGCAGCAGATATAGCTATAGGTTCCCCTAATCCTAGGTTGTAAAATTCATAAATAGAACTAACCATCTCAATATTATCGACTTTATTACAAACTAATATTACAGGTTTTTTTGTCTTTCGCAGCATTAATGCAATTTCTTGATCCAAAGAGGTGACACCGGATTTCCCATCCACTATGAATAGTATAACATCTGCTTCATGTATAGCAATTTCTGCTTGTCTCTTGATATTAGATACTATTTCATCTTGTTTGATAAAATCCAATCCCCCCGTATCTATTAACATAAAATAATTATTTAGCCATTCTATTTCTGTATATACCCTGTCCCTAGTTATTCCAGGTTGATCATCAACAATTGAAATATTTTCTCCAGCAAGTCTATTAAACAGAGTGGATTTCCCTACATTCGGTCTTCCTACTATGGCTACGTGAGCTAATGACATATAAATCACTCCTTGTCTGTGATGCCGGTGCCAATAATACTTTCTAAAAATTTCATTCCATCTACCGGGATCGCCGTTACATTGGAATTCAAACTTTCAGAGATATAATCTATATCCAGATCATCTAAAAACCTACCATCATCATTCAACATTGTTTCAGGTATTAAAATATTACCATGGATATTGTTTTTTTGCAGCTGGTTTAACAAATCCCTGCCTGTTATTAAACCTGCTACATTTACTGTATCTCCAAAAAACTCATTTTTTATTGAGATTACATTGATATTCAAATAACTCTCTATATCTTTTATCAAATGTTTAATAAAATCCACTGCTGCTTCTGAAGTTACTATATTTATCTTTCTATCAGAGTCTACATTATTAAAAGTACTATTATATTTTTTAACAGCTAATTCAAATTGTCTCTTGAACCTTGCCAGCATTCCAACGCCATTCTCTAGCTGTATAAAATCTTCATAGTGTTCATACCCAGGCACTTTTTTATGAGCCATTATATAAAATTCGTCTGATAAAAAAACTAAAGAAGTACCAAATTCCCCCCTGAAACGGGATTGCCATTCTTCCACTTGTTCTATAGTCTGTTCCGATTCTGATTTAGTGAATGCTCTCAGTTCAGTCAAATTTTCTCTATACTTAGTGAGCCCTACAGGAACCACTGCAATGGAACGCAACTGAGGGTAGAACCCCGCTAAATCAAAAATTGTTTTATCAAGGCTTTTTCTATCATTTATTCCCGCACAAAGGACAATCTGTGTATTGAACTGAATTCCTGCATCACTGATCTTTTTCAACATAGAGTTTATATTTCTCGCATTCTTATTTCTCAATATACGACTCCTTAAATCCTGGTCTGTAGAATGGACTGAAATATATAAAGGACTAATCCTCATATTTAATATTCTATCCAATTGTCGAGAATCCATATTAGTTAAAGTAATGTAATTTCCTAATAAAAACGAAAGTCTCCAATCGTCATCTTTGACATAAAGAGTATTTCTTAAACCCTTTGGTAGTTGATCCACAAAACAAAAAATGCACTTATTCCTGCATTGTATTGTGTCATCCATGAGTTCATTGCAAAATTTCAGACCAAGATCTTGGTCTATTTCCTTATTTATATTCAAAGTTTTACACTTTTTTGTCGCTTTTTTTATTACTTCTAAAGAAATATACTCATCATACATTTGGTATTGATAATCGATAACATCTATTACGGGACGCCCATTAATGCTCTTCAACACATCCCCTTTTTCTATCCCTGTGTGTTCAGCAACGCTCCCTTTTACTACTTCATTTATCACTTGATAATTTCTTTTGTTCATGTCACATACAGCTCCTATTTATTGCTGGTGTTACTACCTATTACTAATTTGTTTGTTCTACTAGTTATTATTATCTAAAAATTTTATTTAGTCAACTACCATTCGACAAGTTTTTTAAAGGCAAATATCATTAACAATCCATTTATCTCCTATATGGGTTTCAATAATGGTTTTCCATCGAACTTTCTTGATATACATCCTTATCATTGTTTTAAAAGTAAAAAAAGCGATTCTACTATCTGAATCGCTTTTTAATCAAGATAATCCTTAAGTTTTTTACTTCTACTCGGATGCCTCAACTTTCTCAGCGCTTTCGCTTCAATCTGCCTTATTCTTTCTCTAGTGACGTTAAATTCTTTTCCTACTTCCTCTAATGTCCTTGCTCTGCCATCATCCAGCCCGAATCTCAATCTTAAAACTTTCTCCTCACGTTCAGATAGAGTATCTAATACATCTATCAATTGTTCCTTGAGCAACGTGAAGGCTGCAGCTTCAGCCGGGGCTGGAGCATCATCATCAGGAATAAAATCACCCAGATGACTGTCTTCCTCTTCACCAATAGGCGTCTCTAATGATACAGGCTCTTGTGCTATTTTCTTTATTTCACGCACTTTTTCCACCGGCAAATCCATTTCAACGGCTATCTCTTCAGGTGTAGGCTCTCTTCCATATTCCTGCAATAATTGTCTTTGTACTCTTATTAATTTATTGATAGTCTCTACCATATGAACAGGAATTCTGATAGTCCTAGCTTGATCTGCTATAGCACGGGTTATAGCTTGTCTTATCCACCAAGTTGCATATGTGCTAAATTTATATCCTTTCCTATAATCAAATTTTTCAACCGCTTTTATCAAACCAAGATTGCCTTCCTGTATTAAATCCAGAAATAGCATACCTCTTCCTACATAGCGTTTAGCAATGCTCACCACTAATCTTAAATTTGCTTCTGCTAGTTTCCTTTTTGCATATTCTTCCCCATTCTCCATTCTTTTAGCTAGCTCTACCTCTTCTTCGGGTGTTAATAAGGGTACTTTCCCAATCTCTTTTAAATACATACGAACAGGATCATCTATATTTACACCTTCAGGTACATTTAATTCAATATTGTCATCTTCCTCTTTCCTATCTTCATATTCCTGTTCACTTTCCATCTTTATATCCATAGATTCTAATGTCTCATATATCTTTTCTATCTGTTCAGGTTCTAACTCAATATCCTCGAGTGCATCCATTATTTCATCATAAGTTAGACTACCTTTGCTTTTACCAAGCTCTATCAATTTTTTTATGCTCTTTTTATATAGTTCTTTATTATTCAATACTTTTCCCTCCTTCCAAGCGACGGCAATCTATTTGATGTTGTTTTAATGTCATAAGTCGATTTAACAAGATTTCTATTTTATCAACATCTCCTTTTTGTTTTTCCAAAAGCCTGATTTGTTCCTGAATTTTTCTTATTTCATTATTTGTATCATATTCTATTACCCTTTTTATACAGTCATCGATAAATTTTATTTTATCTGTAAATTGTGTTGTATCCATTTCAATAATCGATGTAATAAAATCGCTTGAAACATTATCAGCTAAGTCTGATATCATAACAGAAGGCACCACTTTTTCATTAGACCTATATCGCTTATAAATATATTCGGCAATAATCCGGTTATTTTCATCCGAAAACTGTTCATAATCTAATATGTTGGACACATATCGGAATGAATCCATGTCTTCAATTATGGCTTTTAAAATACCTTTTTCTGCCAGTAAATTAGCTGATACAAATACATCTTTTTGGTTTCCATTCTTATTATACCTATTATTGCCAATTATATTCTTTTTATTGCTTCTATTAATATAATCATATATAGCTGTAGACGATATTCCTGTCTGCTGTTGGATTTTTTTAATATATGCGTCTTTTTTAATTGAACTTTTGATATTATTTATCAAATTTGCCGCATCTGCAGCATATTCACTTCTACCCTGAACAGTATCCAGGTTGTACCTTGATTGAATTACAGAAAGTTTGTAATCAATCAAAGGCAAAGCAGTGTTTATAAGGTCATAAAATTTTTTGTGTCCCATCTTTTTTATATAATCATCTGGGTCCATGCCTTTAGGAAAATTTATAACGCTCACATTACATCCTGCTTCATCTAAAACATCCATTCCTCTCAAAGTAGCTTTTTGTCCTGCAACATCACCATCATAGGCAATGATTATGTTATTAGAGTATCTTTTTATTAGATTAGCCTGTCCTTGTGTTAAAGAAGTTCCTAAAGATGCAACTACATTCTTAATCCCTTCTTGATATAAAGAAATTACGTCCATGTAACCTTCTACGATAATTATATAACCATTCTCCAATTTGCTTTTAGCATTATTGATATTAAATAACATAGATCCTTTATCAAAAACTAGTGTTTCAGGAGTATTTAAATATTTTGGCAATGAATGGTCCAACACTCTTCCGCCGAATCCTATTATTTTACCTATATGATCAAAAATTGGGATAATTATCCTGCCCCTAAAACGATCATAGCACCCTTTACGGTTCTTACGGGGCACTGCCAATCCTGATTTTACTACATACTTCTGCTTAAAGCCTTTTTTAATTAAAAAATCCGTTAAATCCTGCCACTCTTTTATTGCATAACCAATTTTAAAAATTTCTATTGTATCTTTTGTAATGCCTCTTCTTGTAAGATAATCTATCGCTTCTTTACCATGAAAAGAAAAAAGGTTTTTATTAAAATATTCTGCTGCAGTTTTGTTGATTTCATATAATATTTTTCTTTCATTCACGATACCTTTCTGCACATCATCAGATACCGCATTATATAAATTAACACCTGCCTTTTCTGCAAGCAGGGAAACTGCTTCAACAAAATCAAGCTTTTCGATATTCATTATAAAATTTATTACATTTCCTCCAACACCACATCCAAAACAATGATAAATCTGTTTGTCTGGAGAAACAGAAAAAGATGGAGTTTTTTCATCATGAAATGGACATAAGGCAATATAATTTGCACCGCTTCTTTTTAGAGATAAATACTCCGAAACAATTTGCACTATGTCAGTCCTACTTACGATTTCCTCTATAAGATTTTTAGGTATAAAACTGCTCATAAAAAAAACCCCAATATATTATAGTATATATGTTCGCCAAACCAAGTACTTTTCCTTCTTTTTTTATATAGAAGTGAAATAAATCCTAACAATTTGACTTAATTCGACACGAACATATCATTCTCCTTCTTTTGATTTAAAAATTTAATATTTATTCCAAGGTGAAGGTATAAATAAGTCGTTGTACTTATTAATTGCAAATCGATCAGTCATTCCAGCTATATAATCACAGACAACTTGCTCCTTCCCCCACTTAGGAATAATCTTTATCATTTCATCAGGTAGTAAATCTATATTATTAAGAAAATAATAAAATAATTGCTTTAACATATATTGAGTTTTCTCCTCTTCCACTTTTGCTGCTGAGTCGACATAAACCTTTTTAAACATGAATTCTCTCAATATGCTGGTGGCAACTTCTACTTGATTGCTCATCCTTATATAAGGTTTATTATAGCTCGCTTGTATAACATCTTTTATCATTGTATCTATTCTTTTACTATGGGTATTTCCAAATATATCTACACAATAATCGGGAAGATCAGCCTCATCTATAATATTTCCTCTTATGGCATCATCTATATCGTGATTGATATAAGCTATTCTATCGGATATACTCACTATCTTACCTTCTAGGGTTGAAGGATTACCATCCTTTCTGTGATTCAATATCCCGTCTCGTACCTCCCAAGTTAAGTTTAATCCTTCGCCTTTTTCTAAAAAATCTACTACCCTTAGACTTTGACAATTATGTTTAAAGCCAGATTCACATAATTCATCTAAAATCTCCTCACCGGAATGGCCAAAAGGGGTATGCCCCAAATCATGCCCCAAGGCTATTGCTTCTGTTAAGTCTTCATTTAATCTCAATGCTCGAGCTATTGTTCTAGCTATCTGTGAAACTTCCAAAGTATGGGTTAAACGTGTCCTATAATGATCTCCTTCAGGAGCGATAAAAACCTGAGTTTTATGTTTTAATCTTCTGAAAGCCTTTGAATGCAATATTCTGTCCCTATCCCTCTGATATTCGGTCCTTACATCACATTTTTTTTCTTCTCTTTTTCTTCCTTTAGTATTACAACTTAAAACGGCATATTCTGATAGTACTTCTTTTTCAACTTGTTCTATCATCTCTCTGATTAACATGTAATCACCGCCGTAATCTTTGAATATTATATATATTGTTTTGCAAGTCTATCCCTTTTAATGCCTATTTATATAATATACAACAGCAACAATATATATCCTCCTTAAATTTTATAGTTTTTCTATTTTGATAGAATATTTTAAAAACACTCGTAGGCTCTATGTCTTCAGATTATTCATTAAAATATTGCTTTTA